>JAYEKN010000063.1 GCA_034661015.1 Candidatus Cloacimonadota bacterium | reverse complement strand
TTTCTGCGATCCCAATTTTGAGGAATGGATGGTATGGCCCATAAAGCGAAAAGGTGAAATTATCGGACTGTTGATTATAAATGATCCAGGAGAAGACAAAAGGGATAGCGTTGGTGTGTTGATCAATCAGTCCAATGTCCTTTTTGAAAATGCCATATTATACGAAAACCTCATCACCACAGGGAAGAGGTTAAGGGAATTGGATCATCAAAAATCGAAATTCTTACACATGTTGGGACATGATTTAAGAACCCCCCTGACCTCAATTAAAAGTTATTGTGAAATGCTTTTGATGTACAAAGATGAACCCTGGGAGACCCAGGAAGAATTCTTGAACATCATTAAAAAAGAAAGTGAACGCTTAACAACCCTGATCAATAATTTTTTGGATGTTTCCAGAGTTGATACTAATTTGGACAAACTCAAAAAAAGTACTTTTCCGGTGGCACCGCTATTTGATCATTTTATTTCATTCTATAAAGAGGAATCACAACACAAATGTATTTGTTTTACGAAAATAATCCCCCCCGATCTCCCGGACGCTTTTGCTGATAAACACCTCATTACCCATGTGATGGCTAACCTGATGTCCAATGCAATTAAATACACACCAGCACATGGCAAGATTATTTTGGAAGCGAAATACCAAAATTCAAATTCTGAAGACCCAAAATCCACAATCGAAATATCCGTTGCCAACACTGGTCCGGACATTCCGATTGTATATCAGGAGATGATTTTTGAAAAATTCGGTCAAACCGAAAATCGTCTGGCTAAACACAAAGGGGGGATGGGTCTGGGGCTTCCGGTCGCTCGAGATATCATTGAGCGGCACAATGGAAAAATCTGGATTGAAAGTGCTCCGGAAAAAGGTGTGAAATTTTTTTTCACGCTACACCGTGAAGAAAAATAACAGAAATTTAACTGTGTGCTGGTATTAATAAGGAGACATTATGGAAAATGAGCCAAATACTGAAACAATAAACGCTCCGGAGTTGTTTGATTTTTATAAGGAAGGATATGATCAGATGG
>JAYEKN010000062.1:9231-24457 GCA_034661015.1 Candidatus Cloacimonadota bacterium | reverse complement strand
TGGACACTAATTATACAAAAATCAAATTCATTTCTATTTATCTTTATATTAATGCTGGCGTTTTACCCATTTGAGCTTAGTGCACAAAAAATTCACAACGGCATGGATGTGTTTTCTGCCGAACAAGATAGCTTTAGTGTTCAAAGTTCGATTCAAAAATCCAACTCATTTTACGATTCTTTGCGATCAAATGCCTATAAATGGAAATGGACTAAGAAACTTTATGATATTACTTTTGATTCAACAAAAGTTAAGAAAAAATCTCCTGTTTTTTTTATGGAAAAATGGGAAAAACAATATCGTAAGTATGCTGGAAAAGTAATCCGAAGAATAAAAATAAGCGAGAAAAATGTTTTCGGAATTATTGGGAAAACTAAATCAAAAAGTTTAATTAATCTAAAAAAGCATCTCAACAAACATCATATAAACACAAAACGGGAAATTATTCGTAGAAATTTATTATTTAGAACTGGGGATCAATTTGACCCGTATGTATTTGCTGAAAATGAACGGTTATTTTTTGAACTTCCTTATATTCAAAATGTAACGTTCGACATCATTGATATTTGCACAGATTCTGTGGATGTGGAAGTAATCACTCAGGATGCATTTTCTCTCGGGGCTGCCGTATCTTTTCCTAATTATCATTCTGTTCAAAGCAGAATATATAATGAAAATATCCTCGGGCTTGGGCAAAACATTTCCGGGAGTTTACTTTTTGATACGGAAGCAGAAAATATTTGTGAGTTTGTGGGCGGACAATACGAGGTTTTTAATATTAAAGGTTCTTTTGCCACAGGAAAAATTTTGTATAGCAAAGATCAAAACACAGAACTGTATGATTTCTCTGTACAACGTAATTTTTTTTCAACAAGAATAAAGACAACTGAAGGTTTCGAGTTCGGAAGAATAGAACGATTTGCGGAAATTAGTGATTCTCTGACCATCACTCATCGCTCTGTGAATAATTTTATGACAATTGGTTTTGGAATTCCAAAATTATTAAATTCAGATAAGGATCGGAACAGCCATAAATACTTAAATTATATGGCAAGTCTCTCGAACAAGGATTTTTCAATTCGTCCTGATGTTTCGGCTGACTCAAATCGGTTTTATCACAATAGTACTATTGTTCTCTTTAGTTTGGGCATGTTCAAAAATGATTATTACAAAACTAGTCTGATCTACAATTTTGGTAGAGTAGAATATATACCTTATGGATATCTGATCGCGATTATGGCCGGTCCTGATTTCAACGAGTTTTGCAATAGAATATATGTAGGAACACGGTTTGCCGGGGGGAAATATATAAAAGATATTGGGTATTTTTTTAGTAAATTAGAAATGGGTAATTTTTTTCTTAGGCAAAATTTATTTGACGAAGGGATTATAAATTCAAAAAGTACATTTTTTTCCCCACTAATCAATTTAGGCAAATATAAGTTGCGTAATATGTTGGAGTTACAATACATTAAAGGAATTAACCGAGACAAAGTGGAATTTGTTGATATTAATGATGAAAATGGGATTCGCGGATTTGAGAACGATAATGTGAAAGGTGATCAGCGATTAGGCTTGGATATAGAGTCCATTTTATTTACTCCCCAACATTTTTATGGATTCCGATTTGCATTATTTGGATTTCTGGATATGGCACATATTTGCGATCAGGCAAGTAATATATTTTCCCAAAAATTATATTCAGGATTTGGGATTGGAGTAAGGGTAAGAAATGAGCAGCTGGTTCTAAAAACATTTCAAATTCGTTTGGGTTTCTATCCAAACTCGAACTCTTTTAAAATATCAATTTCCGGTGAGAGTGTGGTAAAATTTGAAAAATTACTCGTAAGTTATCCCCAAGTAATACCATTTCAATAATGTATTTTGCACCTTACGAATATTTTTTTCACTGGTTTATCCTCTTAAATCCGTACTTCTTTAGTGGTACGTTCCGATAGCCCTAATATAGATGTCGAAGAGAGATAAAATATAATTTCAGAAAAGCAAATTATTCGGTGGGAACTTCATTTAATAAAGCCCAGAAAGCACTAATGTCTTTTACCGCTTCCACAAAATTGTCAAAATCTACCGGTTTCACAACATAGGCGTTTACCCCGAGATTGTATGACTGTATCAAATCCGTTTCCATTCGGGAAGAAGTAAGAATCACGACCGGGATATTCTTCAATTTATCATCCTGTTTTATAGTTTTTAAAACTTCCATGCCATCGATTTTTGGCATTTTTAAATCAAGAAGAACGAGAATAGGGTTCTCTTCTTCACGATCTGCAAACTTGTTTCGCCTATAAAAATAATCAAGTGCCTCTTCACCATCTTTAGCAACGATTATTTTGTTGGCAAGCTTGTTTTCTGACAAAGCAGCTAAAGTCATCTCCACATCCAACGGATTATCCTCTACTAACAATATTTTTGGTAATTTTTGCATTTCATCCTCCGAAAGTATTTAAACTTGGTCTTTCAACATAATTATCCCATAGGGAAAAATTGATTTCCCATGGGAAAATTTCCTTTACTTTTATTCAAATTTTTCATCATTTTTTTCATTGAATCGAATTGCTTCAAAAGCCTGTTGACCTGTTGCAAGGTAGTTCCGCTCCCTGTTGCAATTCGTCGGCGTCTATTTCCGTTGATAATATTAGGATGTATTTTTTCATTTGGAGTCATCGAGAAAATAATGGCTTCCACGTGATCTAATTCATGTTCATCTACTTTGGTGTTTTTCAGAAGCTTTGAATTTGAACCGGGTAGCATTTTTAACAAATCTCCCATTGGTCCCATCTTTTTAATTTTTTGTAGTTGCACATGAAAATCTTCCAGAGTAAAAAGATTTTTTCGTAGTTTTGTTTGTAATTTTTTTGCCTCTTCCACATCATAAGCGGATTCGGCTTTTTCGATAAGTGATAGCATATCGCCCATACCGAGAATTCGGGAGGTAATTCTGTCTGCATGAAAGGTTTCCAAGTCATTCAGTTTCTCACCCACACCCACAAAGCGAATGGGCTTTTTTGTTATCGCTTTGATAGATAAGGCAGCTCCACCCCTTGCATCACCATCCAATTTTGTGAGAATAATGCCGGAAATATTTAGGCGGGAGTTGAATTCTCGGGCACTGTTCACCGCATCCTGACCTGTCATAGAATCTGCTACGAAAAAGATTTCGTGGGGTTTAATTATTTTTTCTACTTCCTCAAGTTCTTTCATCATCATATCATCAATATGAAGACGACCGGCTGTGTCAAAAATAATCAAATTGCAGTCATTCTTTTCGGCAAATTTTAGAGAATTTTTTGCAATTTTACTGAGTTTTTTGGACGGATCGCTGAAAACAGGCACATCAATAGATTTGCCCAATGTTTCCAACTGTTTTACAGCTGCCGGGCGATAAATATCTGCAGCAACGAGTAGGGGAGAGTATTTTTCTTTTTTATATTTCAAAGCAAGTTTGGCGCAAGTAGTTGTCTTTCCCGAACCTTGAAGCCCCACGATCATAATAACTGATAAACGGTTTTTTGGGAGTTCGTGGATAACCGAGTCTGATTTCATCAACGTAATTAATTCTTGATTGACGATTTTGATGATTTGTTGCCCGGGTGTAAGAGATTTTTGCACTTCTTTGCCCATTGCTTTGATCTGAACGTCTTTTGTGAATTGTTTTGCTACTTTATAATTGACATCTGCTTCCAATAAAGCAAGACGTATCTCTCGCATTCCTTTTTCAATTTCTTTTTCAGAAAGTTTACCGCGAGATTTTAGTTTTGAAAAAATTGTCCCTAATCTATCAGTTAATGATTCAAACATCTTTCAATCCTTTTATCACTTTTTTGTAGTTACTGTTTTCAAAAATAAAACTACCGGAAACGAGTATATTTGCTCCGGCATTTTTTGCAATTTTTGCAGTTGTGAAATTTATACCACCATCCACTTCAATTTCAACATTGTGGTTTTTATCGTATTGAAATAAGCGAGAAATTTTATTTGTGCATGAGGAAATATATTTTTGACCTCCGAAACCGGGAAATACAGTCATAATCAAAACAAAATCGAGAAGATCAAGATAATCAAATACTTTTTCGATATTTGTGTTGGGATTAAGTGCAAGTCCGGCTTTTACGCCTTTCTTCTTGATACTTGCAAGTAGTTTTCTGTGGTTTGTGTCAGTTTCAATATGAAAAGAAAGATAATCTGCACCAGCGGAAATAAAATTTTCAACATATTTTTCAGGATTGGAAATCATCAAATGAACATCCAAAGGAATGTTGGAAATAAATCGAAGTTTTTTGACAAATACAGGTCCAAAAGTAAGGTTAGGAACAAAATGCCCATCCATTATATCAACGTGGATTAAATCTGCTCCCCCGTTTTCAATTGATTTAATCTCTCGCTCAATTTTAAGAATATCCGCGGCTAAAATTGAGGGTGCAATTTGTATTGGATGTTTCATAAAAATAAAAAATTCATTTTGCGAGTTTTTGCTATAAATTTACCTGAAAAAGTATTATAACAATCCCAAGATTTTTTTATATTGTTTCATTTTTATCATTACATAAACAAAATTGATGAAACACATTTGTCTGCTTTATTTTTTTCGCTTTTTGTCTTTCCTTCGTGTTTTCGAGATTTATTGTGTTATTCAAAGAGGCTGATTTTTTTGGAGGAAAGGGAAAAAATTATCTCGGATATTTTTTCTTCCTTGGAAAGATTTTTGTTTATCTTTGCTTTAATTTCGCTTTTATTCAGAAGCAGTTCCTGCAACCACACGTTATTTTCAATTAGAACAAACAGCGTGTTATGTTCAAGTTTGACAATTCTGGATTTACGATTTAGAAGACTGCCGACAGCTCGATTCCAAAGGAGGGCAATTTTAATTTCGCGAGAGAATCCCTGCTTGGAAAAATTGTTTATTAACCCACTGAAGATACTGTTGACGCGGGTAAAACTTTTCATTTATTGAAGTTCTTTTGTGTATATCATGGATATGCCGAACCAAGAAAAGCAGGCAAGAGCAATTGTGAGATAATAGGTTGTGCCCAAAGCGTTATAACTCATGTCGTATGTGGACATCGCCAGAGCAGGCAGAAAAGCGAGAATGAAAAGAAGAATATAACCGAGTATTGCAGTAGATATGCTTTTATTGATTAATTTTACAGCTAGGATACCAAAAGCCACAAGCACAACATCGAAAGCGACAATCAATAATTTTGTGGATGTTGGAAAAGTGGAAAGTATCAATATCGGCAGGATTAATCCGAAAATGGTAAGCAGAGCTCCGATAATTTTTTTGAAAATTAAATGGGTATGAGTCGTACCTTTTTGCCTTTTGCCATATTTGGCAAGTAAAAATCCACCGACGAAAATAACAATTCCGATCAAAACCCAGATTATTGAAGACTTTACCGGTGTTTGAGTGGATAATCCGATTGCTGCAAAAGCCGATAGTATCACGAGCCACATTATAACTTCTTTGATTATTTTTAATATCGATTTCATGATTTACTCCAAGGTTGTTTTATTTTCATCCTGAGAGGTTTCTTGTATTTGGATGATTATATGTAATTGTCCTTCTACATTTTCTTTAAGTTTGATTGTTATGTCATGTTCTCCAATTTCTTTCAGGTGGTGTTCCATCCGTATGGATGATTTATCTACTTCAAGTCCTTTTTCTGCAAGACCGGCAACGATATCTTTTTCACTAACAGAACCAAACAAATGGCCATTTTCATCTGCGAGACGTGTGAATATGCAGGTTTCCTTAACGATTCTGGATAAAATCATTTCTGCTTCTTTTATTTCTTGTGCTAGTCTTATTTCTTCTTTATCTTTAATTGAATCAACCAGAGCGAGGTTTTTTCTTGTTGCTTTAATAGCAAAGCCATTGGGGATTAGGTAATTTCTGGCGAATCCACCGGAAACTTCTATAATGTCTCCGACTGCACCAAGATTTTCTGTTTGGGGATTAGTGGATTTTTTTATAATTATTTTCATTTTTTATCTCCTTTGATATGTGAAAATTTTCTTAGATGCACCCAACTGTCCAAAATTCCTGTGAATGCGAGTGCTATCAATAAATAGTAGTTTAATATTGGAATAATCAGTAATGTAATCCCAATAAATTTATTGTTTCGTAATGTTTGCTGAATATAGAAATATAAAACGGAATAGCCCTGAATTAGATAGAAAAATCCTGAAAAGATCAAAAGATTAATCCCAATAGTTCTGAACGAAAAAACAACCAAGAGAAGTGCAATTATTACGACAAATTGAAGTTGATCCGGGAACTTAACATGTTTAAAATCCCATTGAATACTTTCGGATTTTTTGGAAAATATTAGAGCACCGATAAAAACACCCAATAAAATACTGAATAACCAAATTGAGGGATTTCCCTTGATCATTAATTCTGAAAATGATTGCAGAGATATTTGCAGTTTCTCAAGCATCTCAGGTGAAAACGCATTTTGCATCTGCCCGAGAGCTATGGAGTTTGCTTCTGTAATAGCCTCTTTTATTTGCTCAAAGAAAAATAGATTTTTTAGAAAAATATAAATAAAAGCAGGTATAATTCCGGTTAAAATGGCAAGTTCGTAGCTTTTAAATCTTTGCAAAGAATAAGCAAAAATTGTAGCAGACAAACCAACACTAACAATAATTTCCAGGCATTGAATGGTGGTTGTAACATTAAGAATTAGCAAGAAGATTTGAAGAGCTGAAAAAATAATAAGGGGTTTAAATAGAGAAATGAGTGAAGAAGGATCATTATTAGTGCTGATAACCAAGGGGTTTTCAGCACTAATTTTCCCGAAAAAAGGTATTGCAATGAGCAAAGCTATTGTCGGTGAAATCAGAGAGACAATTGAAATAAGTATTAATTTGATTATCATTAATTAGTATCTATCCGTAAAGTAGGGATTCGACGCAGATGAATGTGATACACAACATCACGCTGAAAAAGCCGATTTTCGCAAGATAAGTATTTTTTGTAAAAAGTATAATATCAGCATTTATCTGCAGAATCAGTACTTGTCCTGCTTGCCCGATGAAATATTTTTTATTTCATCGGGGTGGAATGTTTTTGCACTTATATTCCACTTGGAGTTTTTTTGCGTCGAATCATCCACCAGCTGGTGGAGCCATTGCTCAAATAGTATTTTAAGGATGCACATTAATTATTCGATTTAGCCACAAAATCAGACCAAATTTTACAAAATTCTCTTTCAGCATTTTTCATCTAAACACATCAAGTCCTTTTATACATTTTTTATGTGATTTCGTGGCTTATGTTTTTTATCTGATCAGGAGCCAACTGTTGGTAAAAGAGCCATTTGTCTGGCTTTTTTTATTTCACGAGCTAATTGTCTTTGGTGTTTATTGCATATTCCGGTTATCTTACTCGGAACGATTTTCCCGGAACCAAGTGTGTATTGTTTTAGCAGAGCTGTGTCTTTATAATCAATAATCAGGTCATCCGCTTTACATAGTTTGCAAAATTGGGGAGCTCGTCTTTTTTTATATTTAGAACGGAATTTCATCGTCTGTATATTCCTCCCGATTTGTTGTGTTTTTTGATTGTTTTTGATTTTGGTTTTGGGAAGAGTCGTAGTCACTTTGCTGGGGATCATACTCTCGTTCCAGACGTTGGATTCGAGACGCAACAATTTTTATAGTGGTTCTTTTATTACCATCATTGTCTTGCCATTTGCTCCATTCCAATCTACCTTCAACGATAACGGGAGAACCTTTTTTTAGTTGCTCAGCAGCATATTCTGCAGTTTTCGTCCATGCAACAATTTGGAAAAAGTTTGTATCATTTTGCCAGTTTCCATCGGAATCTTTGTAAGAACGGTCATTTGCTATTCCGATATCGGCCACAGGAGTTCCTGAGGGTGTGTAACGTAAATCCACATCTCTCGTTAATCGGCCGGAGACCATAACATTATTAATTCGGGGTAAATTTAATTTTTTCATATATCCTCCTTAGATATATTTTTAGTTTAGGTTATTTTTTGCTTTTTCTTACAACAATGGAGCGAATTACATCTTCGTTGTGTTTATAGAAATTTTCGAGAGCGCTAATTTTATTTGCTTCGGCTTCAAAGTTTATGAGAGTATAGAATCCGATTTTCTGTTTTTCGATTTCGTAGCTGAGCCTTTTTTTGCCCCACTTGTCAACATTTTGAATTTCCCCACCGGCTGATGAGATAAATTCTTCTACATTTTTGATGATCTTTTCGATCTGTTCATCATCTCTGTCTCCAATGATGAACAATGTTTCATAGTTTCTTTTCATATGTTCCTTTCGGTTTATTTTCCTTGTTTTTTTGGAAATTAAATCCTCCCGATAAATCAGGAAGATAAGGTGTTTAATTTGCTAAAACTATCTACCATCTTTTTATAATTTTGATATAAAAAATGGGTAAGTAACTCAACTGATTGCTCAATAGGTTTTTCCAGAATTTTGGTGTCTTCTGCTGAAAATTCCGATAGAACATAATCCTCAAGATTTTCTGGAAACTGGGATTCATTATTAATTTCAGAATTGATTCCAATTCGTAATCTCTTAAAATCGTCTGAACCCAATTCTTTGATTATTGACTTGAGTCCGTTATGCCCACCGGCACTACCTTTTGAACGGATTCTAATTTTTCCGATTTCAAGATTTACATCATCCACTATTACCAATATGTTTTTCGTTTCGATGTTGTATTTGCGAACAATTTTGTGTAAAACCACACCGGAGAGGTTCATATAAGTAAGAGGGAACAGAAAAAGCCATTCCTTCTTTTTGGCAAGAGTTGAGTTTTTATTTGTATTTAAAGAACGTGTATGTAATTTCTTACATAATTTATCCAAAACGATGAAACCGATATTGTGACGTGTATTTTTGTATTCCGCACCGGGATTACCAAGCCCAACAACGATTTTGTGGAAGTTCGTTTTCACCATCAATGAATAGATAGGATAAATAAATTATTTTTTTTGTTCTGCTTCAGGTTTTTCTTCAGGTACTTCTGTTTTTTCTCCCTCTTTCTCTTCTTCCTCTTCTTCCTCTTCTTCTTCCTCAACAACATAAGGAGGTTGTATTGAAAGGATTGAAGTATCTGCCGGATGTAAAATTTCGATATTTGGATAATTTTCCAGAATATCACTTATGTGGACAGAATCATTTAAATTGAGATTGGAAATATCAATTTCAATGGATTCCGGTAAATCTTTTGGTAAACACTTAACATCTAATTCTCTAAGTAGAATTTCCATAATCCCACCTTCTTTCATACCAGGAGAATCTCCCACCGGTTTAATCGGAACTTCAATTTCGATTAGTTGACCGGAGAGGATTATTTGAAAATCAATGTGAGTAACTTTGCGAGAGACAGGTTCGATCTGCATCTCTTTAATCAATGTTCGCACCGCTTCTTTTTCACCTTCAATTTTCAGAAAAATGAAACTTTTTTTACCTTGTATTGCCATATATATTTTTCTGAATGTTTTATAATCAATGGATACTGATTTGGAATCAATACCTTTTCCATAAACAACTGCAGGTATTTGCTCCAACATCCGTAAATTTTTTGCTGTTTTTTTTCCAGCTTCTCTGATTTTTGCTTCTATTTCTATTTTCATAGATTATACCTCATTTCCTATATTAAATAAAACGCTTAAAGATTTTTCGTTATGGATTCTTATTATGGCATTAGACAAAAGTTGTCCGATGGATAGTTGCTTGATCTTTGTACTTTTTATAGCATCATTACTCAAGGGTATTGAGTCAGTTACAACGCATTCGGATATTGCTGAATTTTCAATTCTTTGCACCGCAGACCCGCTAAGCACCGGATGAGTGCAGGCACAAAAAATTTTTCTCGCACCATTTTTGGAAAGGGCATTTGCCATATTAACAATTGAGCCCGCAGAATCTACAATATCATCCACAATAATTGCCGTCTTTCCTTTAACTTCTCCGATAATGTTTAATAATTCTGTTTTGCCATCGTTACCGCTTCTGCGTTTATCTCCAATGGCAATATTTGTTTTTAACGATTTTGCAAACCATCTCGCACGCTGAGTTCCACCTGTATCAGTGGCTACAACTACAACATTTTCAAGTTGCATAAGTTTGAAATAATTTAAAAAAATTGGTAGCATTGATAAGTGATCAACCGGAATATCGAAAAATCCCTGTATTTGCTGAGCATGCAGATCAAAAGTAATTACTCGATCAGCACCGGCAGTAGTGAGCAAATTGGCTACTAATTTTGCCGTAATCGCTATTCTGGGTTGATCCTTTTTATCGGAACGAGCATAAGCAAAATACGGCATTACCGCAGTTATTCTTCTTGCCGAAGCACGTTTTAAAGCGTCTATCATGATAAGAAGCTCCATCAGATTGTCATTCACCGGCACACAAGTAGGTTGAATTACAAAGACATCAGCACCGCGCACATTATCAATAATTCTAACAAAGGAATTGTCATTAGAGAATTTGAAAACATCAGCACACCCGAGAGGGATACTGGCATATTTAGCAACTTTTTTTGCCAGTTCTCTGTTTGCGTTACCTGTAAAAATGTGTAATTTCGAATCCATTGAATTCCTTATTGTAATTCACTAAGTTTGCAAACTGCTTATTTTTGTCCAATATTTCAAATTATTAAAATAACTTTTAGCCATATTTATTTTTGGGATAGAATCAAAAATCCCGAAAACAGTTGATCCGCTTCCGGACATCAAACTTCCTGTAGCTCCGAATTTTATCAATTTATTTTTTATCTTTTCTATCACGGGGTAATGAGCAAAAACACCCGGTTCCAGACTGTTGAACAGATTTTCGCTTAGCATGTTAAAATCTTTGTCTAGAAAAGCCTGTGTAATTTTTTTGAATTTATCCGTCTTTTCTTTTTTTATATCCATCCATGAATATGCGTCTCGGCTTGAAATATGTATGTTGGGATTAACAAGGAGGATGTTTTTTATTTCAAAACGATTTGAGATAGGTTTTACTATTTCACCACGTCCGAAAACACATGAAGTGCCACCTTGCAAGAAATAACTTATATCACTACCGAATTTTAGGGCGATTTTGTTCATTTTCTCGTAAGAAAAATCTAACTTCCACAATTCATTGCAAGCCAAAATTGTTTGGGCTGCATCGGAACTACCACCGCCGAGACCTGCAGAAATAGGGATATTTTTTTTGAGAATTATTTCTAATCCCTTTTCAATACGATATGTTTTTTTCAAATAGCGAACGATTTTTAATACTAAGTTTTCACCGTTCGGAATGTGATTTGAAGTGCAAGAAATTTTAACTTGCGGATTTTCTGTCAATTTAAACAGAATATCATCTGCGAGAGATAGTTCTCCAAAAAGGGAGCGTAATTCATGAAAACCATCCGTGCGTTTTGCGATTACTTCAAGAAAAAGATTAATTTTTGCTGAGCATTTTTTTGAATAATTGTCTTTTATTATGGTGCCTTTTCTTTTTCGTTTTTCCATCATCAGAATAATAATAGTAATAATAGTAATAATAGTAATATTTATAACCGCTATAATAACTTTTTACCTGAATTCCATTAACGAGGACTCCGGCGGCTTTTACCCCGACATTATCCAAAAGTTTTTTTGATTGCTCGATTATGTCTTTATCCGTAATATCCACTCTGAGCACGAGAACCAGAGCATCAACTTTTTTTGCTAAGATCAATGCGTCTGTAACAGCGATAATAGGGGGGCTGTCGAGTAAAACATAATCGTATTCTTTTTTTAATTCATCCAGCAATTCATCCATGCGGGGAGAGGCGAGCAATTCGGATGGATTTGTAGGAACATGACCGGAAGTAATAATGTCGAGATTTTCGGCATCTGTATGTTTGATGATTTCCGATAGTTGGCAAGTTTCTGATTGAAGATATTTGGAGAGGCCATTTTCCTTTTCTAAAAAATGGAGATTATGTTGCATAGGACGTCGCATATCGCAGTCCACAATAACAGTCTTGGAATTCATTTGGGCAAGAGTGATTGCCAGATTGCTGGAAGAGGTGGATTTTCCTTCTTTAGGACCGGAACTGGTTATCAGGAAGGTTTTTGCACTTTCAAAACCTGGTCTGGAAACCAGATTTGTTCTAAAAGTTCTGTAGGATTCTGCAATTGGGGATTTCGGATTTGTGTGGGTAATGAGGCGAGCAGCGATCTCGCTTTCTTTTTTGGTTAATCTTTTCCTTTCATCTTCGTCATCTGTGATTTTAGCAATTCGTTCTTTGAGACTTACCACCTGCTCATCATCTACAGGAATATTCGGGATAGTTCCAAGCACAGAGAGCTTTACAAATCTTTCCACATCGGATAGGGTGGATATTTTTGTGTTCAGGTTTTCAAGCAGAAATGCCAAGCCAGCTCCGAGTCCAAGCCCAAGGATGATTCCGATGAGGATATTCATTTTCACTTTTGGAGATACCGGGTTTTTAGGTAAAAGGGCACTTTGAATAATTCTGATATTGCTTAATTTTCCCTCTTCGGCAATTTTGGCTTCCTCATATTTCGAAATGAGCATACTATAAATTGTTTCATTGATTGTTTTGGATCGTTCCAGTCTGGCAAGTTCGATTTCTGCGTCAGGTAAGGCGGACATTCGGGTCTGGTATTCTTCCACAGTTGATTGCAAAGCTTTCACTTTTGCCATTGTGCTTTCGTAAGTTACCTTGTCAAGCACGATGCTTGTTAATAATTGTTCCCGTCTTTCCAGAGGATTGTATGTTTCCTTATCTAATTTAAGGATTTGATCCATTTCAAACTTCATCTTATTTCTAATATTATTATTCTCTGTTTTGAGCAATTTTAGCTTAGGATGGGATGAAGTATAGCCTTCTTTGGTCAGAAATACAGAAAGTTTGCTTTCGTTTTCGATCAATTTGGTTCTGAGCTGCTCAAGTAACGGGGAGGAGATGGAAAGAAGTTCTCCACCTAAGGTTGAATCTATTTTGGCGAGATTTGATTTTTGAAAGTCTAATCTATTTTTTGCAACTTGAAACTCGGTTTTTGCAGCTTGTAACTGTCCCTCAAATTCTCCCATATTTGTAATCATTTCCTTAGTTTCTTCGGAAAGTGCAAAAGTTTTATGCAGAATTTTATAATTCCGCAAGTCTTCCTCTGAAACAGAAAGTCTCTTTGAGGTTTTGTCGAGTTGCTTTTCCAGAAATTCTCTAACGCTTGTAAGTTCAGCGCGGGAATAAGTCAGGTTTTCTTCCTGATAACTGCCAATGATCGCATTAACTGCAGCCTGAGTTTCCAAGGGATTTGTAGATTTATAAGTAATTTTGAAAATATCAACTTCACGTTCAGCAGAAACGTCAATAGCTTCTGTTAAGGCATCTACGGGATTTTCTGCAGTCAGAATCGGAAAATTGGCTGCTTGCGGGTTTCTCTTAAGTTTTTCTATGGCAGAGCTAATAATCGGTCTGCTCTGAATTACCTGCATCTGATTGTTCAATTCATTTCTGCCACCAAAAGATGACATTGACATGAAAAGGTCAGCCCCTTGTTTGTTCATTTCTAATAAAACTTTTCCGGTACTTTCATAGATTCTGTCGGCTTTAATTGTATAAAAAATAGTAGCAGCAAGCACAACTATGAACATGAGAAAAATTAATTTGAAATGTCGCTTTATTATTCGATAATAATCTTTGAGATTTACTTCTTGTTCTTGCTGGTCAAGATAGGAATTTTGTTCCATTAGTTACTCACTTTCAAAAAATTAGTTATTGGCAATGCTCAAATAAATGCTATACATACTTAGAACGGTTGCAAATTTTGAGATAAAAGTTGCTACTCGTTCCATTCCATAAAAAACAGTGGCGGGTACGATTACTGTATCTCCTTCCATTAAAATAGGAATCAGTTCGCGATTGCCGGTTTCGAGAAATTTTTCCAAATTCACTTCAATAATTTCGTTTTTTTGTGTTCCAAATCCACTTCGTACAATTCGTATTTTCGAGATTTTAGCATCCTCGGTGGGACCTTTAGCAAAAGAAATTAAAGCGATTAGGTCGGTATCATCAGGAACAATGTATAATCCGGGTTTATTGATCTGCCCCCAAATATAAGTTTGCATACGTAATTGATTTTCATCGCCCATTGTACCGGAGAAACTAAAAGCAGATGAACTCGATATACTTGAGGCACCGGATGATTCTTGTGCCCAGCAAGTTGTCGATATTAAAAAAGCAATGATTATTAAAATATGGATTTTTTTCATGATTTACTCCCTAATTTGTTGTTGCAAAAATGCAAAAAAACGAATATGGTTTTTTTTAGTCAATTTCCCTAAAAAATATTTATGATTCTTTCTTCTGATTTAGATCCGTTTGTTCCATCAGGAGAATGGATTGCATCAATTCTCCAGAAATATTTGTATCCCGGGAAAAAGCTCATACCGATCTCTGTGGAAGTGCAAGTTGTTTCACCTGGAATCAGATCATCAGCAAAAATAACGTCATGTCCTTCATCAAAAAATAGAATTCGGAATGTATAATCCGGTGTGTTTATTTCCCACGAAAAAGAAATTTCTTCGGAAGAGGAAAAATTTGCTTCTGTCTGAGGAGAAGAAAGAGCTGGCTTTTCAATAAGCGAATATGAAACCGTGTCTGATCTGGTAAAATTTCCGGATTCATCATAAGGAATGATGAAGTAGTGCCAATTTTTTCCGATTTTAGGATCGTTGTAATTTGTAAATTTATCAATAAACAATGTCGAATCGCGATCGTATTGAATTTGAGCAACAAAAAGTTTTGTAGTATCGTTTAAATAATATCGAAAAATATCAATATGATGAATATCACCGTCAAATTGTAATGGCTCTCCGTCCCATTTGATCTTCATCCAATTATAGGTAAGATGGTTTGGGGTAGAAACAGCAGCCATTCCATTATCACCAACATAAAAGGTGCCGGTATTTGGGTTGATATCTCCTACATCCCAGAGGTGAGGAGTCATAATAATTTTTGAGGGTGGAGTTGAGTCATTGTCTTCGGGATCGTCCTCTGCACAACCCCAGCAAAAAGCAATTGCCACTAAAATAATTAGTATTCTTACTATAAGTTTGTCTATTTTCATAGGAATCTTTTTCGATAAACGTTAATTTTGTGTCAAACTTTCCATTTATTTGTAATACTGTTTTAAACAACGTGCCAAGAGAAAAGTATTACGCTTTTCCAAA
>JAYEKN010000062.1:0-9131 GCA_034661015.1 Candidatus Cloacimonadota bacterium | reverse complement strand
GTATTACGCTTTTCCAAAGCGTGGTGAGAGAAACGTTTCGGAGAAACGTATTACAGTTTCCAAAGCGTGAGTATGGATATATAAAGCGAAGACCGTAAATAATCGCCTGAATCCCAGTTTCTCACTCCCTTCTTCAATTTTACTTTGGAAAAAGTTGACTTCAATTTACTGTTTTAATTTTTGCAAATACAAAATAAAATTAACAAAGTCATTCAGAGGAAAATCCACATTTGCTGGAGACTCCTTAAGGTGAAATATGTGTTGGAGCAATAATGGAATACCCTTTTCAAATTATAGAAAAAAAGTGGCAAGATTTTTGGGAGCAAAAACGCCTTTTTTATGTAGATAATGAATTCTCGAAAGAGAAACCGAAATTTTATTTACTCTCAATGTTCCCATATCCTTCCGGAGTTTTGCACATGGGGCATATGTCAAATTACTCGATTGCAGATGCAGTAGCAAGATTTAAGATGATGAAAGGCTTTCAGGTTTTGCAACCGATGGGTTACGATAGTTTTGGAATGCCTGCTGAAAATTATGCGATCAAGCATAATTCTCATCCCAAAATCACTACTCACGAGAATATTGATAAAATGCGGAAGCAATTCAAATCCGTTGGTTTTGGGTATGATTGGGATCGGGAAATTGTAACTTGCGATCCGGAATATTACAGATGGAATCAGTGGTTTTTTCTTAAAATGTATGAAAAGGGTTTGGTTTATCGAAAATCTTCTTATGTGAATTGGTGCCCTGAATGCCAGACCGTTCTCGCAAATGAACAAGCGGAAAATGGAGTTTGCTGGAGATGCGATTCGCAGGTGGAACAAAAGGAAATTGAGCAATGGTTTATAAAAATTACAGATTATGCAGAAGAACTGCTTGATCATTCAAAACTTGGTGGCTGGCCCCACCGCGTGATAACCATGCAAAAAAATTGGATCGGTAGAAGTAGCGGAACTGAGATGTTCTTCAAACTTGCCTTGAACAAAACCGAAATGATGGAAGATGACCAAATAACCATTCCGGTTTTTACAACTCGTCCCGATACGATATTTGGCTGTACTTATCTCGTGCTTGCAGCCGAACACCCCCTCGTTACGAAAATAATTGAGGAAAGTTCTGATAAAACAAATCTTAAAAAATTCACAGATAAAATTATTAACGAAGATAAATTACTGCGAACCGCTGAGGACACTGAAAAAGTGGGCATGTTTACCGGAAAATATGCAATCAATCCGGTTAATGACCAAAAAATTCCGATCTGGATAGCAAACTATGTGGTGATGGATTACGGAACCGGAGCGGTGATGTGCGTGCCGGCACATGATCAGCGGGATTTCGAATTTGCCCAAAAATATGATTTGCCTATAAAAATCGTTATTCAAAATCCTGATAAAAATCTTGTATTGAGTGAAATGGAGAAGGCTTATCTTGATGACGGAATATTGGTTGACTCCAAACAATTTACCGGTATGAAAAACAGGGAGGCAATCAAAGAAATCACGAATTGGATGTATTCTCAGGGAACCGGTAAAAAAACGGTTCATTATCGTTTGCGCGATTGGGGAATTTCCAGACAGCGTTATTGGGGAACTCCCATTCCCATGATTTATTGTGAAAAGTGCGGAATTATTCCTGTTCCTGAAAAAGATTTGCCGGTGAAACTACCCGATGACATTCAAATTAAAAGATCTACGAACAATCCCCTCCTCTCGCATTCTGAATTTATGAATACTACCTGCCCGAAATGTGGTGGAGTTGCAAGGCGAGAAAGCGATACGATGGACACTTTCTTTGATTCATCCTGGTATTACGCCCGATTTTGCGATCCCAAAAACACCCAAAAACCTTTTGATGAAGCAATTGCTGATCACTGGCTTCCGGTTGATCAATATATAGGCGGAATTGAACATGCGTGCATGCATTTGCTTTATGCCCGTTTCTTCCACAAATTTATGCGAGATATCGGTTTGGTTACAACGGATGAGCCATTTAAAAATCTGCTTACTCAGGGAATGGTAACAAAAGACGGTGCGAAAATGTCCAAATCAAAGGACAATACTGTTGACCCTCAAACTTACATTGATCGTTATGGTTCGGACACAATTCGTGTTTTCATGCTTTTTGCATCTCCCCCTGAAAAGGATGTGGAATGGAATGACGAAGGTGTGAAAGGTGCTTTCCGCTTTCTGAACCGTATTTGGATATTGATTTCACAAAAGCAGGATTTTATCCTAAATCTTCCAAAAGGATATTCCGCTGATGGTGATATTTCTGCTCAAGCGAAAAAGTTGCGATACAGCACTCATTTCACGATACAAAAAGTTACAGAAGACATCGAAGGAAAAATGCAATTCAATACGGCAATTGCAGCAATTATGGAGCATTTGAATAATATCACAAAATTCAATCTCGAAAACAATATAAGCGAAATAGACAAAGCAATTTATCGTGAAGCGATTGATGTACTTCCAAAATTGATCTCTCCTTTTGCTCCCCATCTCTCTGAAGAAATTTGGTATCTCCTTGGCAATGAGCCCTCCATACTGGATAGCGATTGGATTTCTTATAATCCAAAATATCTAATAAAAGATGAAATAACTTACGTCATCCAAATCAATGGGAAATTGCGAAGTAAGATAATTGTTGATGTAGAAATGCCTTCCGCTGAAGTTCAAATTAAAGCTCTTGCTGATGAAAAAGTGCAGAAATACATCAAAGGGAAAGAAATAAAAAAGGTAATTGTTGTTCCCAAAAAATTAGTCAGTTTTGTGGTAAAATAATTTTCTCAAAACTTGGATGCGACAAAAAAAATCTCTAGGGCAAAATTTTTTGATCGATAAGAATATTGCTAAGAAAATCGTCCGTTCGGCAAAAATCTCCAAAACAGATATTGTTTGGGAAATTGGCGTGGGAAAGGGGATTCTAACGAATGAAATTTTGAAAAATTGCCGGAAATTAGTAGCATTTGAGATAGATAAAAATTGGGTTGAATATTTAAAAACAAAAATTGATCCGGATTATGTGGGAACAAAATTAGAAATTATCCATTCCGACATCCTAAAAGCGAATTTCAATGAATTTGCTGAACCAAAGAAAATAAAAATTATCGCAAATCTTCCGTATCAGATTACTTCTCCCTTTATTTTTAAAGTTCTGGAACACAGAGAAATGTTTTCATTAATAACGATTATGATTCAGCGTGAAGTGGCGGAACGAATCGTTTCTAATGCAGGAGGCAGGGAATACGGCAGAATTTCCGTGAAAACTCAATTGTTTTTCGATTTATCAAAGTTGTTCCATGTCCCACCACATTTGTTTAAACCTCAACCAAAGGTCGTTTCCACCGTTATTCAAATGAAACCAAAAGCGGGAAAATTGGAGGTTGAAAATCAGAATCTTCTATTTGCGATAATTGATAAATCCTTTCAGCAAAGACGAAAAATGCTACGTTCGAGTTTGAAGAATTTTATTAAAGATTGTTCAATAAATTCAATCGAGTTTGATCTGACTAAACGTCCGGAACAATTAACCACAGCGGATTTTATTGAATTAGCCAATGAGGTTGATCGCTGTTGTTTTAATCATCAAAACAATGCTGTTAAGTGAAGAGGTTATTCTGTAGTTTGCGAAGCAGGGGCTTCGCGAAAAAGTTCGTTCCCAATCCGCCAGCTGGCGGATGGGAATGAGAGATGGACTCTATAAACATTACATTTCAAATGGTCATTTTTCATCAAACTTCGTAGAGGAAAGAAATCTAAAAACAATTAGAATTTTTCTTAACTTAACAGCATTTATCCATAACATTCAACCAATAACTTACAATTTTTTTACCCACAAATTGACATAATTTTCGAGTTTTAACATTTTTGCAATTATGAAAGAAAAAATTTTACTATTAGACGGTTCTGCGGTAATCTATCGTTCCTACTTTGCTTTTAAGAATAATCCTTTGATCAATTCTCGTGGAGAAAACACGAGTGCTATATTCGGATTCATGAATACTTTGGTTTCGATTAAAAAAAAGTTTGATCCAAAATATTTTGCTGTTATTCAAGATGAAAAAGCTCCCACATTTCGGCATAAACAATATCCGGAATACAAGGCTACACGCGATAAAATGCCGGAAGATTTGGTTTCCCAGCTCGCTCCTCTTCAAGAATTGCTAAAGGCTGCAAAGGTTCCTTTTTTCTCGCAAGCAGGATTTGAAGCAGATGATATTATTGGTACGATCGTTTCAAGATTTTCAGAAAAATTTGATATTCTGATTCTTTCCTCTGATAAAGATCTGTATCAACTTGTGAATGATAATGTTCAAATCTATCGGCTTTCCAAAAAAATATTTGTGGGACCAAAAGAGGTAAAAGAAAAATTCGGCGTCCCACCCGCACACATTATAGATTTACTCGGTTTAATGGGCGATTCATCTGACAATGTTCCCGGTGTTCCTAAAATCGGAATGAAAACAGCAGCAAAATTAATCAATGAATTTGGGAATATCGAAAACATTATTCAAAATTCAGATAAAATCACAAAAAACAGTATTCGTAAATCTCTTCAAGAAAATTCCGATTTGGGAACACTTTCCAAAAAACTTGTAACTCTGGATATTGATGTCCCGATTTCGATTTCTGAAGATGAAATGAAATTCGGGGAACTATTTACTCCAGAATTGGAAAAATTTTGCAAGCGGTATGAATTGAATGCATTTTCAAAACATTTTGAGAAAAAGTCGGTGGAAAAATCTGAGGAGGTTTCTGCTGAAATTGTATCGGAATACAAACTGATCGCCAAGAAAGAAGATTTTGAAAACTTGCTTGAGGAACTACATAAGCAAAAAAATATTGCGGTTGATCTGGAAACAAATTCTTTAAATAAAATTGATGGAAAAATCGTAGGCATTTCCTTTTGCTATGAACCCAAAGTCGCGTATTATATCCCGCTTCGGCATGATTATGGTCTTCAGTTGGATTTAAATTATGTTCTTTCTTCTTTAAAACCGTTACTTGAGAACAAAAATAAATTTTTTATCGGACATAACATCAAATTCGATTATATGATTTTTCAGAACGAAGGAATCGAAATTGCTAACCTTGGATTTGACACAATGATCGCTGCTTATCTTCTTTCTCCAGATGAACATCGGCATAATCTCGATGCAGTTAGTTTGAAATATTTAGAGCATAAAATGATTCCGATTTCTGCCCTTATCGGAAAGGGAAAGAAGCAGCTCAATTTTACCCAAACTGCAATTGAAGCAGCTCTCACTTACGCAGCCGAAGATGCAAATATCACTTATCAATTGTGGGAAATACTTGCGGAAAAATTGGAAAATCAAGGCTTATTTGAACTTTTTAAACAAATTGAAATGCCGTTGGTCAAGGTTCTTGCGAGTATGGAACGCAACGGTGTTTTTGTGGATGTGAAAATGTTCAAGCATCTTTCGCAGAATCTTGGCGAAAAACTGGCAGATTTGAAGAAAAAAATATTTGAACTTTCCGGAGAAGAATTCAACATAAATTCTCCTGCCCAACTTTCCTACATTCTTTTTGACAAAATGAATCTACCTGTGATAAAACGAACAAAAACAGGAAAATCGACTAATATTGACGTTTTAGAAAAACTCAGCAAAGATCACGATATTGCTTCTCTGATGATAGATTACAGAAAATTAGCAAAATTAAAATCTACTTACGCAGATGCTTTTCCCAAGCTCATCAATCGCGGAACTCATAGAATCCATTCGTCTTTTAACCAAACGGTTACGGCTACTGGTCGTCTTTCCAGTTCTAATCCCAATTTGCAAAATATTCCGATTCGGACAGAAATAGGCAGGGGAATAAGGGAAGGATTTATTGCCCAAAGCGAAGATTTTACCATTCTTGCTGCAGATTATTCCCAGATCGAACTGCGAATTATGGCATTAATGTCCGAGGATAAAAATCTTATCAAGACCTTCCAAACCGGTGGAGATGTTCACGCACAAACCGCATCTTTGATTTTTGACATTCCACCTGATTTTGTTACCTCTGATCAAAGAAGAGAAGCAAAAACGATTAATTTTGGAATTTTGTATGGAATGGGCTCTTATTCGCTTTCGCAAGACTTAAATATTTCCAGAGAAGAAGCAAAAACATTCAAAGATAATTATTTTAATCACTTTCCGAAAGTAAAAGAATATCTCGAAAAAACTAAAGAGTTCGCTCATAAAAACGGATATGTACAAACCCTATTCGGGCGAAAAAGATTTCTGAAATATATTAATAGTCGAAACAAGAATATGCAAAAATTTGCAGAAAGAACCGCCATAAATATGCCGATTCAGGGAACTTCTGCGGATATTATAAAAATCGCAATGAGTAATATTTACAATAAAATTCATAATAAAACTGATGAAATAAAAATGATAATCCAAATTCACGACGAATTGCTTTTTGAAATTAGAAAAAATTTTTTAGAAAAATACACAGAAATGATAAAAATAGAGATGGAATCCGTTTTAAATGAAAATCATCGTAACATCGTTCCGATCGTAGTTGATATTGGGCATGGGAAAAATTGGTTGGAAGCCCATTAAAAAATTTATCAGCAGATTGGCGAATAATATGAACAAAAATATTTCTATAGATTTAAAATTTGGGAAAGAAACCAAAAAATTAGTTGTTTCCCAAAAAAATGTGATTGACATTTTAAAGATGCGGAATATTCCGAGCAGTCAAAATCCGCATAAAATGATCAAGGGCAAGCTACGAACTCCTATTGGTGCAAAACCTTTGACAAAATTACTTTTGCAAAAAAATCCACAACAAATTGTAATAATTGTTAGTGATATTACCAGACCGGGTCCATTTAATCTGCTTTTGGAGGCGCTGTTAGAAGAGATAAATTCAGTCGAAATTCAATTTGCAATTCAAATTATAATTGCAAATGGCACTCATCGAAAAATGACTGATCAGGAGAAACGGTTCCATTACGGAGATTTTGTAGTGGATAATTATCAAGTCTCAAATCACGATTGTCGAGCAGATGATCTTGTAGATATGGGCGAAATGAAGAGCGGAAACCGGCTTCTTATAAACCGGAAAGTTATCGAAGCAGATTTTGTGATAACCGTCGGTTCCATCAATCCCCATTATTTTGCCGGATTTAGCGGGGGGAGAAAATCAATTTTACCAGGGGTGAGCGGGTATTCAACAACGCGGGAAAATCACTCGAATATTATCTATAAGTATGCCCGATTAGGCAAACTCGCGGGTAACAAGATTCATTTGGAAATGAGCGAAGCAGCCCATAAAGTTGGAGTGGATTTTACCCTAAATATGGTCTTGAATCGCAGAAAAGAAATAATTGACTGCGTAGCCGGAGATATTGAGAAATCTTTTTTGAAAGGAATCGAAGAATATAAAAATTACAATTCCGTTCAATTTAGCGAGTTGGCAGATGTGATTTTTACCTCAACCGGTGGATATCCCAAAGATATGAGTTTTTACCAGTCGCAGCGGACTTTGAATAATGTAATCGGGATGCTAAAACAAGGTGGGACAATAGTAATTTCTACGGAATCCGGTGAAGGGATCGGGCAGGACGATATGGAAAAAGTTCTCAAAAGTGCTAAATGCGTGGATGATTTGTTCAAAGTAAAAAAATCGGAAATTCAGATCGGTGGACATCGTGCTTTTGCAACCGGAAAATTGTTGAAGAAAGCGGATATCCTCGTGCTGAGCAATATGCCGGACAAACTCGTAGAAGATGTTCATTTTACGCCTATTGCGTCTTTTGAAAAAGCAGTTCGATTCATCAAAAAGAAGCATGGACAAAATTTTCGCAGCTATATTATTCCAAATGGGACAATGCTTTTTCCCGTGAAAAAAGTTTCACATCAATAAAGAAAAAGAAAAAAAATTATAATTTATCGAAAGGAGCAAAAATGCCAATCGTAACAATGGAAAATGCCGGAAAATTAACAAAAAAAGAAAAGGATGAACTGATTAAAAAATTTACCGATGCTGTTCATGAAGTAACCGGCAAAGACAAAAAATATGTGTATGTAAAATTGGAAGAAGTTCCACGCGAAAACTTTGGTATCGGCGGAAAAAGTTTGGGTTAATTCATGGAACTTTTCAAAAAAATATTTAAAAAACAAAAATCTGTGATCGGTATGATTCATGTTCATGCCCTTCCCGGAACTCCCAAAAATTCAAAATCAATTTCAGAGATAATTAAAATTGCTCTTGCAGAAGTTGAAATTTATCAAAATAATGGGATTGATGGAATCCTGTTGGAAAATATGCACGATGTTCCCTATCTAAACCGGAATGTCGGACCGGAGATCACGGCTGCTATGGCTGTGATTGCTTTACGCGTAAAACAGATCACAAATTTACCTTGCGGTATTCAAATCCTTGCCGGGGCTAACAGGGAAGCGGTGGCTGTAGCAAAAGCTGCCAATCTTGATTTCATTCGGGCAGAAGGATTTGTTTTTTCGCATATAGCAGATGAAGGTTTTATGGACGGATGTGCCGGGGATTTGATTCGTTATCGGAAAAAGATCGGTGCAGAAAATATTGCAATTTTCACTGATATAAAAAAGAAGCATTCTTCACACGCCATCACTTCCGATGTAGATCTCGCAGAAATGGCAATAGCTGCTGAATTTTCGCTGAGTGACGGAATAATCGTAACCGGAAGATCAACTTCCTTACCAGCATCAGTCGGTGATTTAAAACAGGTAACATCCGCAATGCACCGAAGCTATTTTTCGCATTTACCAATTATTATTGGTTCGGGAATTACCGATGAAAATATAGAAAAATATTGGGAACTCGCCGATTGTTTTATCGTTGGATCTTATTTTAAGAAAGACGGTTTCTGGGAGAATGCGGTGAGTGAAAAACGTGTAAAACAATTTGCTGAATCCATTCAAAGACTGAGAGAAAAATAGCCGAAGGAGTTTTTTTAATCGGTTTATTCCCATTATCAGACAAATCAGCGTAATTAGAGTTTATCCGTAAAGTAGCATTTTTCGACCTCACCCCGACCCTCTCCTATCGAGGAGAGGGAGATAAAAGTTCCCCTTCTCTTTGAAGAGAAGGGGTTAGGGGATGAGTTGTAAAAAGGATGAAGAATATATT
>JAYEKN010000061.1 GCA_034661015.1 Candidatus Cloacimonadota bacterium | reverse complement strand
AAGGTGAATTATGCGAAGTTTGAGGGGTTGGTGGGGAAGATATGAATGATGGAGAGAAAACAATGATTGAAGCTGGTGACAAACTATGACGGATAACAAACTTCAATCTCTCACCGAGATATTCAATGAAAAATTTTTCCGAATCCCTGACTTTCAGAGAGGTTACTCTTGGCAAGAACCACAACTTAAGGACTTTTGGGATGATTTGACCAATTTAAAAGATGATAAAATTCATTACACGGGATTGTTAACCGTTGAAAAAATTGACAAGAAGGACGTTCAGAATATTGAAAAATGGCAAGACGACCTTTGGTTAATAGAAGGTGGTCTAACTGCTTACTATATCATTGACGGTCAACAACGATTAACTACCGCAATAATTTTTATCAACCAACTTTTAAAACAATTCAGGGCTGATGAATGGATTAACTTTAGGAAAAAAGATTTGTGGACAACGAAATTTCTATTTCAGCAATGTGACGAAATCTATAAATCGTACATATTCGGGTATGAGAAAGATAACCCAAGTGATGAATTTTTCAAAAGAAAGATTTTAGAGCAAGAATCTTCCACTGCGGGTGGAGTACCAGAGCGAACATTGTACACGGCTAATTTAAAATTTGCCGACGAGTTTTTTAAAAATAAATTTACCAATCTTGCTAAAGAGGAACTAGAAGTTTTATTTAAGAAAATCACCGGAAGATTCAAATTCAACTTGTATATGATTGATGACGAATTGGATGTGTACGTGACTTTTGAAACAATGAACAATAGGGGTAAACCTCTGTCCAATCTCGAACTCCTAAAAAACAGGTTGATTTACCTCACCACTCTTATTTACGAAGGTGAATCCACTCGAAATAAATTACGTAAGGACGTAAACGAAACGTGGAAAACAATTTATGAATACCTTGGAAAGAACAAAGATAACCCATTAGACGATGATGATTTCCTACGCAATCATTGGATAATGTATTTCAAGTACGACAGAAAGCAATCTGCGGCTTATGCTAAATTCCTTCTAAATGAAAAATTTACTTCCAAGAA
>JAYEKN010000060.1 GCA_034661015.1 Candidatus Cloacimonadota bacterium | reverse complement strand
CCGGTTTGGGGGAACACAGGCTTACCATTTATGATTAATGCTGATTTTCTGCTCACCACCGACAGAGAAAAAATTCAGGAGGATGAAAAATGGAATCACTGGCTTCGTGGTTGCATTGCAGATGTTTATAAGGAAGCTTTTTTATCCTTTCTTACAAGCGACAAACTTGACCTTGAAAAAAAATATTCTGCTTATGCCTCTGTTCCACTTAATTCTCGTGAGGACTTTCTTGAACCCGTTGTTAAAGAAATACATGCTAATTTGAAGAATTCCGCATGTATTCTTACAACACCTGATTTCATCCTTGAAAAACCGGAAAATACACGAAAAGCAGATCAAAAATTTTATGAATTATTTATAAATGATACTGATACTGAACCTCCTGGTTATCTTATAAATAAAGTAAAACTTGTCTGCCCACAAATTAACAAGAATAAATATGAACAGCAGCTTAAAGCAATAGGAGTTGAAAGAATAGAGCCAATTGATTTATTTGAATGCTTGAAGGAAACCGAATGGCTTCACAAGCATTCATTGGAATGGTTTATATATCTTTATAAATTTCTGTCCTCAAAAAAACAATGGTACAGTACATTATTCAATAAAAAGGATAATGATAATGGTTTCAATGTGTCAGATAATAGCAGATCACTTGATTATAGCCTCAATAAGTTATCCATAGTACCAACAGAAACCGACAATATTGACTCATTTGGATTAAAGGGGACTTATGATCAGCCAATTTATTTTTCATGTGATGATGAATCTGCTGAAAAATTAAAGTCAGCAGACAAATGGTTATCTGAAATTATGCATGTGATATTCCTTAATCAAAATTTTTTGGAACTTGTTGAAAAACAAGAAGATTCAGATTCAATAAAAGAGTTTATGCAGGAACAATTGGATATCCATGATTTTGATTTGAATAATTGTTGTAATAATATTTTAAAAAAATTAAAGCAAAGTGATGAAACATTGGAGCCAGATGCTTTAATAAAAATAACTGAGTTTCTCGCTGACAATGCAGATGATAATTTTCCATGGCAAGAGTTGCCGGTAATAGTTGCAGACGGTCGCAAAATGTTAATAAAAGGAATTCGTAAATTAACATGGGATAACGGATCTGAAAAAGAAATGCATCCCACCATACAGGCTGTCGTTGTCCCTGAGGCTTTTGATCCTGAATCAGGATGGCAGTATATCTGGCAAGAGGAAGAAGACAGGCAACATTTTATAGCTTTGGCTGATGATTATAAAGATTTTCCTGAAGAATGGTTTGATGCTTGTAATATAAAAAAATATCCAGGATTTGCGAGGATAACATTTACTTCAAAAAATTCATTTGAATCAATGTCAAAAAAAGGTTTTACTGTTTCTTCTAATGAACGTAAATGTTTTGATTTGTGTATGAGTCGTTCTGCGTTTAAGTGGATATCTAAAGTTAAAGTAACGTCCTTTGGCATGCCTTCCGCTTTAATTTTGAATTTGGGTGAGGAAGATAATCAACCATTATCAGCTAATGCATTAATGGCATTTTTAAAAACACTTTCATTTAAAAATAATATTTATTCCACTGATGAACAATTCTATGAAAATGGTTTAAAAGCTAAAGGTACCTTTCAATGTCATGGAAAAAGGATAAATTATTATGACAATACGATATTATATTATCTTAAAGAATTGAAATGGATGCCCTCAAAACAAGGATTCGTTTCTCCAACTAATGCATTTTTACCCACAGAAGAAATCAAAAATATATTTGGCGATAATGTTTCTTACGTAGCTCCAGGTATCCATCAAGACATATTGGAGATTTTGGGTGTTTGCTTAAAACCTACTGTAAAAAAAACACTTGAAATTCTAAAAAAATATTCTTCTGAAAATTTGCCTGTCAATTCTGAAACAATCAGTCATATTTACTACTACCTTAAGAATGTAACACGCATTGAAAATCATGGTGGCTATAACGATAATGATACTGTTCGCAATAAAAATGATGTTCGCAAAGCATTTCAGGAGTATCCATTAATTTTTATTCCAGAAGAGGATATAGAATTCGGGACATGGCATGAAATAGATGACTGTGTCTGGAAGGATTCAAGCGATGTTTTTGACAGTGATTTTGTTTATTTGGAGAAGTATTATCCCGAGTTCAAAAATTTTTTTGTAAATACCATTGCAATGAATGAGGATGTAAATACAAACAACATACCTGCCTTTTTACAAAGGCTTTCTAAAAATAATCAGGTTGATATTGAAAAAATTAAAAAAATTTATTCTAAGATTGACTCCTTATTAGATGCCTCAAATACTTCAGAAAAATTTGTTATTAAAAATCAATTTTCAACGCATCCATTGATCTTTATTCCAGATGATACAGAATCTGGAATATGGTACAAAAGAGATGATTGTGTCTGGCTGGATTCAAGAGATATCCTTGGTAATGAATTTGTTTATCTTGAAAAATATTATTCAGAGTTAAAAGACTTTTTTGTTAAAACACTTGACATAAAAGAGGAGGCAGATGAAGAACTATTTGCAAAAAGTTGGTTAAAATTGCAAGACAGTCCAGTTAAAGACAAGGAAAAATTACATGTCACTATTACAAAATTATATAAAAAATTACGGAAAATTGCAGAATCAGAAACAGAAGAGGAGGATCGTCCTGATTGGTGGAATGAATTTTCAGAAAAAATTAAATTTTATACACAATCTCATACTTTTGAGAAACCCGGTAAAATTTTAATTCCCGATGATGGAGGACTAAAAACAATATTTAAGAATAGCAATATTTATTTTGTTTGGCGTCCAAAAGGAGATTCTTTTAATGAATGGTTGTCATTTTACAAAGCATTTAATATTCCATTACTTTCAGAATCTGCTATTCCGGATTATGAAGAAAACGTTCAGTCCACATACACTAACAGCCAAAATAAATATATTACAAAATCATCTGTATTAATGATTGCTACATGGTTAAAAGAAAAACGTAAGAATGATTATGACCGTTTGCTTGAAGATGGCAAATTTGATAATTTGATTTCCATTCAGGAGGCAACTACAGCTTCAAATATCATGGTTTTATATCACCTTGACATTCATGATATTCATGAAAGTCAGGAAGCTGAGTTTCCGGTATATTGGGATACTAAAAAAAATATTCTTATTTACAATCCCAAAAATTCCAAGAAAAAAATGAGAATAGAAATTTCCAAGATTATGGCTAAAAGACTCCTCAATTATAAAGATTATAAAGACTGTGCTGATTTTGTAGAACTTACTCTAAAAGAAGATGATACAGAACGTTTAAAATCAAAAGGCTGGAGTGTACCAAGAGAAATTGAGAACAAGTATCTGGACAAAAAGAAAGCAAATGACAAACTACATAACCTGGAACAAAATCAGTTTGATGTCCCTGATGAATCTAATACAAATATTATTGACAATAAAAACCATCAAGAGGACGAGCAACAAGAGAACAAGCCTATCAACATTGAGCAGCCATCAAATTCCAGGCCTGAATTACCTAAGATTAATCCAGCAGTGCAAAAAAATAAAAATGGTTCATCCTTAACCCCAAAAACAATTGTTGAGACTAAAGTGGTTGACGACCCCTTAACACAAAACAAAAGTCCTGAAATTTTAGCAACGGGCAACATTGAATCAAAAAAGATAGACAAGATTGATGGTTCAGCACCCGATGCTTCTGACTCAACACATTCAACTGATAATTTTGAATCGCAAAAGAGAAACAAAATAGATTCTCCAATGTTTGATAATTCCGTTTTAAAACCTTTAACTGTCGAACCAACTGATAAACTAACTGACCGCCCTGAGTTTAAAATAGATGTTAAAACATTGCTCAATGATCCTTTTAATCGTCCTGGAGTTACTTCATTTGATGAAGATGAAAATTACTACTCAAATAACAGGGTGAAAAATCCTGAAAGGAGAGCTGCTAAACGCAGGGCAGAATATAGAAGAACTTTTCAAAATGAACCAAAACCAGAACAACGCCGCCATAAGGTTGAAATAGAGCTTTTGGAAGGACCTGATCCAAAAGTGAGGGAAACGCTATCTCAATGGTATGATGGAAAATGCCAAATATGCGGTAATACTTGGCCCAAAAGAAATGGAGAACCTTATTTTACAGCAGCATACCTTATGGAACGACAAAATGCTAAACTTATGGATACCCCTGCCAATGCCGTTTGTTTATGTGCAGAACACTTTGCTCAATGGTGTCATGCTGCAATAGAAGCTCCTCTTGATATTATGGAGCAAATAAAGGAACTGCGTTTGCCTTTTGAGGACGGAAAAGATGAGCTTTCTATTGTTTTCACATTACAGGGAAAAGACTGTGAGATTAAGTATTGTAAAAAACATTTTCTGGACTTAAAAGAGTTGATTAAGGCTCTGGCTGAGATATCATGCTCTGAAAATTTGAATTGAGTGCGGGAGTGGGGCATGTTCCGATAATCCAGAAATTAGGAGATCTGACTTTTGTTATATTTCCAAGGATTTCTAATTATCGGATACATATTTACGTTTACACAAAAAAATAATGAATAGGGGGATTGATGGATACGTTTAAGGTTAAAAATAAAGAAAGGCATTATTTATTAAAAGTTGATAATAAAAGTCTTCGTTTTGGTGTTCAGGCTAACATAATTAAAAATTTCAAGGATAAATTTAAAGATAATTTTTGTATCATATTTTATCGTTTAGAGTTAGCTCATGAAGCTTATATTTTTCCTTTTTATAAAGTAAAACATCTGTTTATTGAAAAATATAATGAACTTCAATGGAAAGGAAGAAAGAATCGTTGGACTGGATCAATTACAAATGATTGTTTACATGTTAGTCACTGCCCAGAAGTTTTCCCTGCACAAGACTATCACACATTTCACTTTTTAGATAAAAACATTGCAATGCCTGATGATTTCGATTCAAAATATTCAACTGTAGAACCAACTGACAAATCTGAGCGTAAAACATATTTTAGAACATTGCTCCGTGATTCTTTTAATCACACGGGAGTTCCTGAATTTGATGAAGATGAAAATTATTGCAACTCAAATAATAGGGTGAAAAATCTTGCAAGAAGAGGCTCTAAACTTAGAAAAGGACATATACGAAAGATTAAAAATGAACCAAAACCAGGACAACGCCGGCGGAAGGTTGAAAGAGAGCTTTTGGAAGGACCTGATCCAAAAATGAGGGAAACACTATCTCAATGGTATCATGGAAAATGCCAAATTTGCGGCAGCACTTGGTCTAAAAGTAACGGAGAACCTTATTTTGTAGCTGCATACCTTGTTGAACGACAAAATGCTGCATATATGGATACCCCCGCAAATGCTATTTGTTTATGTGCAGAACATTTTGCTCAATGGCGTCTTGCTGCAAAGGAAAGCCCTCTTGATATTGTGGAACAAATAGAAGAGCTACGTTTGCCTTCAGAGGGCGGAGAAGATGAACTGTCAATTGTTTTCACTTTACTGGGACAAGACTGTGAAATTAAGTATTGTGAACAACATTTACTGGATTTAAAAGAGCTTATTAATGCTCAGGCTGACATATTATGCTTTGAAAATTTTTGAATTGAGTGCGGTAGTGGAGTATGCGGTGGGCAGCTATTACAACCAAATCCAAATTCAAAATGATGTTTTATGTAATATTATAGATACTTAAAAATTTTATTATTGTTATTACCATACCGAGATCAGTTTACACGGCCCCAACACTATGTCTCCAAAACCATTTCCGGTTTTAATCGGTGCTTTCGTTCAGACCCCTTTTAATGTGAAAGACCGATGTCAAAGGCTACCCAAAAGCTCAAAATACCTTGATCTGGATATTCCTGCGGTAGTCAGATTCGTACGGATATGGGTGGTGGGTACTTTCCCTGGACTGGTTTTGATCACCA
>JAYEKN010000059.1 GCA_034661015.1 Candidatus Cloacimonadota bacterium | reverse complement strand
CCAGAAACCAAGCGCCCCGCCTGTGGAGGCGGTCAGCGCCTGACCCCGTTTTCGCCCCGTTTTCGACGTTATGGTCTGAACTTCTTGATTTGAAGGTCTTTTATTATTTTGTAATGCTTATCATTTGCTGTGAGAATGGGGGTGCCACAAGCGACTGCCGTAGCACCGATGAGTGCATCGGCTAATTGCACTGAATGACTAAGAAAATATTGCTCGACGTAAAACATTGCCTTTGCAGAAATCATTTCGGAAATATAAATAACTTGGGCATTCCAAAGATGAAGTGCTTTGCGGAAATTGTTTAATTCTTTCTTATTTCTCATTCCTTGGACGAGTTCCATATATGTAACAACAGAAATAAAAAAATTATTTTCATTCTCAATGACCTTATATGCTTTCTCATTCCCCTTTAAATACCAAATTAGAACATCAGTATCGATGATCATTTAGAATCTTCCTTTTCTTAAATTTCTAACATGCTCATCAACATTCTCAATCATATCGTTATCTTTCCACATTCCGAACAATTCATTTTTCTTTTTTTTATTTTTATTTTTAAGTTCTTCATAGGGGACAAGCTTGGCGCACGGTTTTCCACGATAGGTGATAACAACTTCTTCACCCCTGTTGACAGAATTAATGAGCTCTTTTGAGTGGAATCTCAGGTCTTTTGCTGTGGCTTTCATAATGACCTCCAATCTATTAAGTTTATATTTCAGAGTATAAACTTAATATCATCCAGAGTCAAGAACCATTTTTCCAGAATCTGGTTTAACTTCTATTGTTTACCAGGCTTTCTCAAATAAAAGATTTGACATAATATGCATAAAAAATTATATTTATAATATAGACCTTTAGGCCGTAAAACCCAATCCTTTAGGTTTGGGATATAAGTTTTGCTTTAGCTGGTTCAATTTTTTTTTTAAAATTTCATATTTTTCTCTGGACATTTGTTCAAATCTCCTGTATATTAAAATTAAAAACTCTTAAACAAGGTGATCATGATGCAAATACAAATGGGCATGAAATACAGAATATATCCAAATAAGCA
>JAYEKN010000058.1 GCA_034661015.1 Candidatus Cloacimonadota bacterium | reverse complement strand
GATGAATAATTAAATATAATAAAGTGGATTTTTGGTATGCGGAGTCTCGGATAAATTCTCTAATTCTCCTAATTTCAGGCTCTCATGTTTAGATATAATGCTTCGTAAGGTTGGCATATCGTCGGCGTAGGCGGTTATCTGGTAGAACATTTCATCGCTATAAAATGCAACTTCACTTATCACAGCATAAAATATTCGAACCTTACCGCACTCATTCCAATCCTTCACTGTCGCTCAGGCTTCTTTTTATTCTGAAAACATTTACAACATTTAACAAAATTTTAGCATATACACCTAACCAAAAATTTTTATATAATAAATGTAGAAATAGAAAAAGAGGATAAGATGATTAAATTGAAAGATAAATGTTTTAGTATAAAATATCATTTTAGATTTGGTATATTATTGATTATGATCGTATTGTTTTTAAGTAGTTGTAATCAAAAAAAGGAAACGCAAAATATTCAGGAACCCCCTTTAAACAACAAAGCTTCTACAGTTCAAGTTGCTACTGCCAAAACGGGCAGCTTAATTTTGGATTTGGAAATCAATGGTTCGGTGATCTCAGATAAAACGATAATAATCACAGCCCAGATCGAAGGGCAGATAGAAGATATACTTGTTTCTGAAGGCGATAGTATAAATAAAGATCAGCTTATGATCAAAATAGCCGATAAAAGTTCATTGAAAGCTCTCATTGCTTCTACATATGAAGATATGCAGAAGGAGAAAAAAAATTTGGATAATGCTCGTGAGCTTTTCGAGAAAAATTTAATTTCCGAAGAAGAATTGGGGAAAGCAACAGTTTTGGCAAAAAAAGCTGAAACTAACTATTATCTGGCTAAAGAACAGGAAGAATATCTTATTGTGAAAGCGCCGTGGATAGGAGTTGTTTCGAAATTATTTGTGGAAGAAGGATGTATCATCACTCCTAAAATGCAATTGCTGGAATTATACGATCCACAGCAAATGGTCATCAAAACAGCGGTTTCCGAGCAGAATTCGGTGAAATTAAAAACAGGAATGCCGGTGAAAATAGGTTTAGACGCCTATCCCGATAAAAAATTTTCAGGCAAATTATTGAGAGCTTATCCATATCTTGATGAGGATACACGAACTCGAACAGTTGATATCAAATTATTGGAATCAATCGAGCTGCTGCCGGGTATGTTTGCCAGATTGAAAATAACAATTGCCAAAGAAAAAAATACGATTCTCGTTCCCCTTGAAGCAATAATTCAGACAGATAATGGTCCTATATTATTTGAAGCTATAGACAATAAAGCTGTGAAAAGAAAAGTGAAGACCGGCATAGAAAAAGATGGTGAAATTCAGATAATCAAAGGTATAAAGCCGGGAAGCAAAATAGTGATTGCCGGCAATGAAAATCTTAAACAGGGTAAACCACTGAAAATAATAAAACAGGAATCCCCAGAAAGCAGCAATAATCCTGCAACAGCAGAAGACAAACGAACTGATTAAAGGACAACAGATAATGAAACTTACTAAATTCGCTGTTTACAAAAATCTGGCTACAACTGCTATCATTGTTGCCCTTGTCGTTCTTGGGATATATGGTTTAACTCGAATACCTGTAGATTTTTTACCGCAAGTAACATACCCCGTGATAAAACTTCAAATAAGATGGCCCGGTTCTACAGCTTCTGAAATTGATCAGGAAATAGCAGAGCCAGTAGAAAAGTTGATGGCACCACTAGATAAATTGGATTATATCTCCTCATCATCACGGGAAGGATTTTATGCACTGGATATAAATTTTCAATACGGAGCAGATATAGATGCAGCTTTTCAGGATGTTCTCGCTGCTTTGACCAGAGTTAAACAATCTCTACCCGAAGACAGTGAAGAACCATTTGTATTCAAAGCCGACCCTTCTCAGCTTCCGGTTTTACAGCTTGCTGTCAATTCGGAAACATGGAGTCCTGTTGAATTAAGAGATTGGACTGAAAACTGGCTACAGGAAAAATTGTTAGCGGCAGAAGGTGTCGCCGGCTCGGAAATTACCGGCGGTCAGCAGCGTGAAATCAGAGTACTTATCGATACCGATGCCTTAGAAAAGTATAAGATTGCTTTGGATACTGTCATAAACAAAATTGCTGTTGCTAATATAGAAGTTTCAAGTGGTCGGATAACGGTGGGTAAGAAAGAGATCATTGCGCGAAATCTGGGTAGATTCAAAAATCTTTCAGAACTCAAGTCGGTTATAATCCAAAGTAAAGGCTATCACCAAATTAAATTAAGTGATATTGCTGAAGTAATAGACAGCCATAAAGAGGAAAGAATAATTAATCGTTTTAATCAGAAAAATTCTGTGAAAATTGCAATTCTAAAAGAAGCAGAAGCAAATACAGTAAAAACTGCTGAAACAGTGGAGCGACTTTTAGATAAATTGCAATCATCATTACCGGAGGGAATTGAAATTAGCAAATTTGACAATCAGGCTGTTTATGTAAAACAAGCCTTAAAGGGTGTCAGTAATGCAGCTATTTTTGCTGTTGCTCTCTTAATCATTGTTGTTTATTTGTTTTTGGGCAGTTTCCGTCAGGTTATTATTATGATAACAGTATTGCCCTTAACCCTGCTTTTGAATTTCGGTTTAATGAAATTAGCAGGATTTTCTTTGAATATCTTTTCATTAGGCGGTTTAGTAGTTGCTATTGGAGTGATTTTAGATAATTCTATTATCGTTTTGGAGAATATTAACCGGCATAGAAAAACATCTCCAGAAAAATTATTAAATAATCAAGCGATATCAGCTGTTAGCGAAGTTCAACCTGCCCTGATTGCAGCTACTCTTTCATTTTTAGCTTTATTTGTTCCATTTTTAATAGTACCCGGATTAACAAGTTTGCTATTCAGGGAACTAATTATGGTTATTGCCGGTATTGTTATTATCAGCCTTATTATTGCTATCACTGTAACGCCGATGATGTTCACTATTTTATTCAGAAAAGATTTAAAGAAAAGTACAAAAAGGAGAGCGGGATGGTTTGATAAATTATTTACCCGATTAACAGAAAATTACGAAAAAATGTTATCACTATCAATTAAGCGACATTGGCTCACTTTAATGTTTTTCTTAATATTAATTGTTTTGGCTGGTTTTTTCTTTAAATCTTTAGGTTCTGAATTTTTACCCCGGCTTGATGACGGGCGTGTTGTGGTTAAAGTAAAAATGCCGACGGGCGCTTCTATTGGACAGACTGATGCAATTTTAAAAAAAATAGAAAAACAGATATCCAATGACAAATATATCGAAGATTTTTTTGCGATTGCCGGTGGTCAGGTAAAGGGTTTAACTACTTTCGAAGTTGCAAACGAAGGTGAAATAAATATCCAGATTATTCCAAAATCAAAACGGGATATAACTACAGGTGAATATGTGGGCCGATTGCGAAAAAAAATAAATAAGCTGCAGCCACCCGGCGGCAAAATAATGGTCAAGCAAATGCCACCACACGGAATAAAAGGTTCACGAGGCTCGGATATTATCGTTCAGATTCGGGGACAAAATATAAATGTTCTCGAAAATATATCCCAGGAAGCTATGCAGAAAATGAACGCCTTAAATCGGTTTGAAAATGTTTCATTATCTTTGAATCTTACAAAACCGGAATATCAAATTAAATTTGACAGAGTAAAATTAGATGCACTAGGATTAACAATTGCTCAAGTTGCTACCTATCTTCGCTTTTACATATCAGGAAAAATCACATCACAATACTTTGAAAATAATCGATACTATGATATCAGGTTGATTGTAAATGAAAAAGAGATTGCTTCCAAAAATGATTTGGAAAACCTGCCCCTTTTTACCAAACAAGGAAATTTTATTCGAGTTCGTGATATAGCTAAGGTTAAAACTAGCTCCGGTCCTGTGGAAATTAGCAGGGAAGACCAAAGCAAACAGATTACTGTGGAAGCGGATATAACAGACCGTGATATTGCCGAAGCCGTGAATCATTTGGAAAATGCTCTGTCGGAAATTGATCTACCTGTCGGTTATGAAATAAATTTTGGTGGTAGTTCTCAAATGATGAACGATATGAAAAATACCGTTATGCAAGTATTTGCATTTGCTCTATTCTTCTCTTTCATCGTTCTGACTGTCCAATTCAATGATTTAAAATTACCACTGCTGGTTTTGGGTAGCGTGCTTGTATCTTTAACCGGCTCAGTTTTCCTGCTTCTGTTTACAAATGTCCCTTTTGGCGCTACGGTTATTATCGGAATTTTAGTCGTGATTGCAGCTACTGTGAATGATGGAGTATTGCTGATTAATTTTGCGGACGAACTTTCCAAAATTCATAAATACAATCCGGTTAAAGCAGTTGTCGAATCGGCAAAAATCAGAATGCGTCCCAGAATTATGACAAGTTTAACGACAATGGTTGGTTTTTACCCACTTGCAATAAATTTGGGAGATGGAGCAGATATGCTTCAACCGATGGCTATAGCAGCTATCGGAGGATTAATTGTTGAAATTCTGGTTACACTTTTTTTAATGCCCGTATTGTATAGTTTTAAAAAAAAATAGAAAAGGAATAATTGATTTACAAATTAATTATCGAAAAATTTAACCGTTAATTTAGATGACAACATCTCTAATTATTTAAACGTTTATTTTTATTTTCATCACAATTAAAAACTATTCTATTTCTGCCGTTTTTTTTGCTTGATACATCGCTTCATCTGCATACTTAATCATTTCATCAACATCATCGATAACGTCCTATATTTTGGTGGAAAAGGTGCGATTAAAAAGAATTTAGGAGTTTTAAGTGATTAGGATAATTGAAAATCTGTTGATATTGTATTATTTTTTCTATTTAGTTATAGATTGGATGTTTCTATTTATTTTTTTGAAATCTGTTCGTAAAGAAAAATTGTCTATTCACAAAGATGAGGAATTCGTAAATTATTCGGTATCTATAATTGTTCCTGCATATAATGAAGAGATTACGATCCTGAACAACATCCGGATGTTATTAGCGCTGGATTATCCCGATTTTGAAGTAATCGTAATTAATGACGGGTCGTCTGATAATACTCTAAAAGTGATGATGGATAATTTTGAACTGTGTGAAATAGCAGCAAATAAAACTCCAATTATTTCCACCCAACCGATTAGAAAAATATACAAGATGAATAATCTTATCGTCATAGATAAAGAAAATGGTGGTAAAGCCGATGCTATCAATGTTGGGATCAATTCTTCCTCAAAAAAACTTATCTGCACAATTGATGCAGATTCTATTCTGGATAAAATTGCTCTAAAACAGACCGTACAACCATTAATTGATGATGAAAATGTTTTTGTTAGCGGGGGACAACTTGCTGTGGCAAACGGAGTTAAACTAAAAAACAATAAAGTAATAAACTCAATTCTTCCCAAGAATATTTGGGTTCAATGGCAAATTATTGAGTATCTGAAATCCTTTATGATCGCTCGATACAGTATGAGTAAAATAAATTCCATAATGATCATGTCCGGAGCTTTTTCGATTTATAAAAAAAGCGACCTAAAGGCAGTTGGCGGATTTCTCACAGAAAATAATGATAGTGATTTTATCAAACAAACAGGTGGGTACGGTAGCCAAACAGTTTGTGAGGATATGGAAATAGTTGTCAGAATGTGGAGATATTTTTATGAAAAAGGCAAGAAGGCAAAAGCTGTATTTTTGCCACATCCGGTTTGTTTGAAAAGCGTTTATCAAAATTAAAATTATCCTGGGAAAAAGCGACGGAAAAATTGAGAAAGATCCACGTGGTTGAATGGCAATCAAGTAGCAAAAAGCATAAAGGGCTGGTAAGAACTAATTCAGAACAATTAGAAATATTCAAACAAATTGGTTGTAAAAAACCACAAATAAATGACTTGTCATTTAAGACAAATCCAACCCGTAGTCTATAATTG
>JAYEKN010000057.1 GCA_034661015.1 Candidatus Cloacimonadota bacterium | reverse complement strand
ATTCATCAAATTTCTTGACACAATAATGACTAAAAAAAAATTCGCAATCAAGGTAATAATATGAAAATCATAATAAAAATAATCATTATCAGAAACCCATAGACGGTCATTGCACAATTTGAATAGACCGTAATGGGGCAACCTGTTGCGGTTTTTTTTATAATAAATAAATTTAAAAAAATAACGGAGATATGATGTTTAAAGAAATTGATGTAAAAGAAAAAGCAAATGAATTCGAAGCACGGATCAATAAATATTGGGAAGAAAATGGGATTGCCAAAAAGAGTGAAAATTTCCGCGAGGGGGCTCCTAAATATATTTTTTTTGAAGGACCTCCCACCGCAAATGGCATGCCCGGAATTCACCATGCAATCAGCCGAACCCTGAAGGATACTGTTTGCCGCTATAAAACCATGAAAGGTTTTCAGGTAAAGAGGAAAGCCGGTTGGGATACACATGGTTTACCGGTGGAAATCGAAGTGCAAAAACAGCTGGGTATCTCCGATAAAAAAGAAATCGAGTCGTTCGGAATCGCCGAATTTAATAAAAAGTGCCGTGAATCAGTCTTTAAATATGAAAAAGAATGGCGCGAAATGACAAAAATGCTGGGTTATTGGCTCGATCTTGATAATGCGTATATCACTCTTACAAATGAATATATTGAGACGGTTTGGTGGTTGCTAAATCAATTCTGGAAAAAAGGGATGATCTACGAAGACAATAAAATCGTTCCATTTTGTCCCAGCTGCGGAACTCCTCTTTCCAGCCATGAAGTTGCTCAAGGGTATCGGGAAGTCGAAGATCCGTCTGTATTTATCAAATTTAAAGCAAAGGACGAAGAAAACACTTATTTTCTTGCTTGGACCACAACTCCCTGGACACTTATTTCTAATATGGCTCTTGTAGTTCATCCCGAATATAAATACGTAAAAGTAAAAACAGGTGGGGAATATTTGATTCTTTCAAAATCAAGGCTAAACGTTTTGGATGATGAATACGAAATTGTGGAAGAATTTATAGGTAAAGAACTCGAAGGCAAAGAATATGAGCAACTTTTCCCATTTATCAAACCGGAAAAGAAAGCATTCTTTGTAGCACTCGGCGATTATGTAACTCTCGATGATGGAACCGGCGTGGTTCACACTGCTCCTGCTTTTGGTGAAGATGACTACCGGATTGGAAAAAAATATGACCTGCCATTTGTCCGACCGGTAAATGAAGAAGGAAAATTTACAGACCGGATCACAGATTGGGCGGGAGTTTTCGTCAAGGATGCGGATAAGGATATTATCCGAACTCTAAAGCGAAACGGTGCACTCTACAAACGCGAACAAATAAAACACACATATCCTTTCTGCTGGCGTTGTGATAGTCCGCTTATTTATTTTGCCCGAAAATCCTGGTATATAAAAACTTCAGCTTTCAAGAAACAAATGATCGAAAACAATCATCAGATCGAATGGTTCCCAAAATATATTGGAGAAGGAAGATTTGGGGATTGGCTGGAAAACAATATAGACTGGGCGATCAGCCGAAATAGATTTTGGGGAACTCCGCTAAATATTTGGGTTTGTGAAAAATGCGGCAAGCTAGATTCACCCGAATCCATCTCTGATTTAAGAGAGAAGGGAAAATTTGAAGACGGTTCTCCGATTCCCGAGAACATCGAATTGCACCGACCTTTTGTGGACGATATTTATTTTACATGCCCTGAATGCGGCGGAAAAATGAAACGGACTCCGGAAGTAATTGATTGCTGGTTTGATTCCGGTTCCATGCCGTTTGCCCAATGGCATTATCCCTTTGAAAATAAAGATAAATTCGAAAAAGAGCTTTTTCCCGCAGATTTCATTGCAGAGGGAATTGATCAGACAAGAGGGTGGTTTTACACTCTTCTTGCAATTTCAACCTTTATCACCGGGAAATCCTCATATAAAAGATGTCTGGTAAATGACCTTGTTCTGGATAAAAACGGCAAGAAAATGAGCAAATCCAAAGGCAATGCAGTCAATGTTTTTGACATATTGAATAAATACGGTGCTGATGCCACAAGATGGTTTATGCTCGCAGTTAGCCCTCCTTGGACGCCAACAAAATTTGATGAAGAGGGAATCAAAGAGGTTACAAATAAACTTTTCGGAACACTGAAAAACGTGCTATCTTTCTTTGTAACTTATGCAAATATAGATAATTATAGCCGCGAGGAATATTCTGTGCCGGTTTCCGAACGTCCGGAAATTGATCGCTGGATCGTTTCAAGATTGAACTCGGTTACCCAAAAAGTAATAGAAAATAATGATATTTTCCAACTAACGCGATCTGTTCGTCTTTTACAAACTTTTATTCTGGATGACGTTAGCAATTGGTATGTACGCAGAATTCGTAAACGCTGCTGGATTTCCGGCATGAAAAAAGATAAAATTGCTGCTTATCAAACTTTGTATGAATTACTCATAAATATCGCAAAACTAATTGCCCCATTTGCACCGTTCTTTGCTGAAGATATTTATACAAATCTTACCGGGGAAGAAAGTGTTCATCTGCAAGATTACCCTAGTTCAAATTCTGAATTCATTGATGTTGTTCTGGAAAACGATATGAAAAGCATAATTGAGATAGTTTCTCTGGCTCGTGCTGCCAGAAATGAAGCTCAAATCAAAGTGCGTCAACCTCTAAAAACTCTTTATGTGCAGGAAAAATTCAGAGATGTTGTTGGGAAAATGAAAGCACTGATCGTGGAAGAAATAAATGTTACTAATATTGATTTTGTTACGAGTAAAGAAGATTTCATTGATTATGAAGTGAAAGCGAATTTCAAAGTTTTAGGTCCGAAGTATGGAAAACACATGCCGCATATTGTTTCTGCACTTAAAAATTTGGATGCAAATCATATTGTTGCAGAAATAAGACAAACTGGCGTTTATCATCTTGAGATTGACAATATCGAAATAAAATTTGATGAGGAAGGATTAGATATTTTCGAGAATTCCAAAGAAAATTCTGTTTTTAACGGAAATGGTGAAACATTCGTTGTGCTCGACACGCAAATAGATGCTGAATTGCTTCAGCAAGGATATGCTCGCGAGTTAGTGAATAAAATCCAATTCATGCGTAAGGAAAATGCTTTTGAGATCGTGGATCGTATAAAAGTTGAATTTTTCTCAGAAGAAATGGAAATCAAAAAAACTCTTGAAATATTTGGTGAATATATAAAATCGGAAACGCTGACAACGGATCTGGTTGAAAATGTGGATACCGATAAAATGAAAAAATGGGATATTAACGGGAAGGAAGTTTATTTGAGGGTTTCCGTAATTCGCTCGTAGCACTCTTTTTTGTCCGTTTTTTCGTTTTCCCTTCTCTGATAGAAATTATTCTCCAATAATTTTTATGAGAACTCGTTTTCTTCTCATTCCGTCAAATTCGCCGTAAAATATTTGCTCCCATGGACCAAGATCAAGCTTACCTTCGGTAATAGCAACTACCACTTCTCGTCCCATTATTTGGCGTTTGAGATGAGCGTCGGCATTATCTTCAAATCCGTTATGATCATATTGCGAATACGGTTTTTCGGGTGCAAGTTTTTCCAACCATTTTTCATAATCCCTGTGCAAGCCGGACTCATCGTCGTTGATGAACACGCTCGCTGTGATATGCATTGCATTTACTAAGCACAACCCTTCCATCACCCCGCTGGTGCGAAGTGCTTCTTTTACGGATGGTGTGATGTTGATAAATTCTCTTCGTCTGCTCGTGTTGAACCACAATTCTTTTTTGGATGATTTCATAAATTCCCTTTCAAATTTTTATTTATCTAAATCGATCAGGTCGTATTCCATATTTCCCAAACCGATTTTGTGTGCATATTCGATTTGATTTCTTCCGCTTACGTTATTAATTTGCTCAAACGAGTCTTCGGATTTAAAATATTTGTCCACAAGATCATAGCTAGCATTTTCTGCGGCTACAATATCCGTGGAACCCAAAATTCCTATATCACGAACAAATGGTCTTGCTGCGTGAGACATACAATCGCAATCTTTGGAAATATCAGCAAGGACGTTTATAAAAACAGCGTTGTTTTCCTGCAAAAATGCTTGTGCATATTCGCACATTCTTTCCATAAAGATGGATTCGGATGTGCTTTTCCATGGCACGCTGAAAACATGTTCAGGACAAATTCCAATACATTTTCCACAACCGATACATTTTGTTCTATCTATTGTAACCGGATTGATTGTGATTGCATTGGCGGGACATTCGGGAATACACAATCCGCATTGGACACATTTTTTCCTTTTGTATTTTGGAATTGTGGAAGCGTGCATATCCATTTTTCCAGCTATGGAAGCCATGCCCATGGAAACATTTTTTATTGCTCCCCCAAATCCAGACAGAGCATGCCCTTTAAAATGGGAACAGATCACGAAATAATCATAATTACTTATATGACTTCCGAATTTTGCCTTTTGAAAATGCTTTCCATCAACCGGAAATTCTATTTGCCCTTCATCATCCAAAATGTCAATTGCAGATGGATCAAATCCGTGTTTAGCCGCTAATTCGATATGGCTCTTGGTATAACTCCGATCACTTGCGTAAAGAACATTCGTTTCTACAAAAAGTGCTTTCAGATTTTTTGCCAATTTCCGTAGCATCTCGGGTTTGATAAAATATTTGTTGCCTTTTTCACCAAAATGAACTTTAAGCCCAACTTTTCCATTGATCTTATCGGATAATTTTTTATAAATATTCCAGATTGCATCTGCTGACAATTCACTTGTAAAAAAAACTTCTGATCTTGGGTACATAACTTAATCCGGTTGGTGATTTGTTTTCATTTGTAAAATCAGATTTAATAAATTATCCATCTTGTAAAAGGTATTCACGTTTTCAGATTTGATTTTTTCAATATTTTGTGGGTTGAAGTAAAGAACTTTCATTCCTGCTTTTAGACCAGCCTGAACTCCCGTGTAGGAATCTTCGATTACAATGCAATTTTCTGGATTAACACCCATTTTTTTTGCAGCAAATAAAAAAATATCAGGATAAGGTTTACCTCGCTTCACTTCTGAAGCACTGAAGATGTTTGTCTCAAAATATTTTCTAAGCCCTGTTTTTGTTAGGGTAAATTCCATTTTTTTATATGAACCACTTGAAGCCACGCAAATAGGATAGTTAATTTCATTCAATACATCCTGAATTCCTGAAATTGGCTCCAATTCTTTAGCAAAAATCTTATTCGTTCTTCTGCGGAACTCTTTGAGAAAGGAGTCGGATATGTTTTTATTGAATTCAGAATTAACTATTTGGCGGCAGGATTCCATTGATCTTCCTTTGAAAAGTTGCGTGGTTTCTTCTTCGTCAATTTTGATCTTTATCTCATTCAGCATTTGAGCGAAAACTTTATTTGAAATTGGTTCACTGTTCACAAGCACTCCATCGCAGTCAAAGATTATTAATTCAATTTTCATCTGTTGCTTTCCTAAATATTTGTTATTCTAAATTCCCGAGTCGAATATCTAAAGGTCAAGAATGACGGAGAAAAATAGGGAAATCTTGAGTTAATTTCCGTTTTTTTGAACTTGACTTAAGATTTTCCAACTCACAAATATAACGCTAATTAACTTAATACATAATTTTTTCAATTCGTCACGGAATGGTCCGTGACTTCTCGAGAAGGCTACTTTACGGATGGACTCTAAGTGGTGTCTATCCGTAAACTCGCATTTTTGCAATGATTCTCCGAATGTAATTCGACACAGATAAACACTGATTCGGCAGATAAACCCCTGTTGAATATTAAAACACAAAGCATTCAACGGGGCAGGCGCTGATACTACTCTTTTTGTAATTAAATTTTTTATCTGCGTAAATCATTTTTTTTCAGCGTGATGTTGTTTATCACATTCATCTGCGTCCAATCTATACTTTACGGACAGGCTCTA
>JAYEKN010000056.1 GCA_034661015.1 Candidatus Cloacimonadota bacterium | reverse complement strand
TGCACCATTCTGTCAATAGAAAAATATTTTTCAATCCGTTTTTTGGCTGCTTTTCCCATATTGGTGCCAACATTCGGATTCTGCAAGAGGTTCATAACGGACTTTGCAAGAATGAATGGAGACCTTTTTGGGACAATAATACCGGTTTTTCCATTGATAATTAATTCGGGATTTCCACCTGCATTTGTTGCAACGACAGGTTTTCCCAAAGCCATTGATTCGAGAATTGTATTAGAGCATCCTTCAATGGTTGAAGAAAGAACGGATATATCGAGAATCTTCATAATTTTAATAATATCGGGAGAGTGGTTGGCAAGGATGCAGAATTTTTCAACGTCAAAATCCCGAATTAGTTTTTGCATATTCTCATTTTCCATACCATATCCGATGGCGAGGAATTTTGTTTGAGGATATTTTTCATGCACGATGCGAGCAGCTTCAAAAAAAGTGGGGTGATCTTTTAATTTATCATTTCTGGCGATTATTCCGATGACTTTCTCGTTCGAGCTTATGTTAAAGCGTTCTTTAATTTCTGTCCTGTTTACATTAACATCAAATTTTTTCAAATCCAAACCATTATAGATAGTCGTGATTTTATCCGGAGAAATTTTTTCATCTTCAGTTAAGAATTTTTTAAGTGCATTTGCATTGATAATGATTTTATCTGTGAAAAGGGCAAGAATCCTATCCGTCCAAATATGAAATGAATTTTTCCAATTATCAATACTTCTTATAGATGAAAAAATTATGGGAGTGTGGGCTATTTTTGCTGCAATTCTGCCGTAGCAATCAGCAGTAAAAAGATAGGTATGAACAATATCGAATTTATTTTTCCAAATGAATTTATACAATGAAAGCAAGGTGTGCAGATCGAACTTTCCGTGTTGCTCTAATGAGAAAATTCTAATCCCCACCTCTTCAAGTTCATGCTGAAATTGTTTTTTTGTTTTATCAAGATTGCAAACAGTAACGTGGTATTTATTTCGATCAAGAGATTTTGCTAAGGTTACGATTTGTCTTTGAGAACCGCCGGAATCTAAATGATCGATTATATATAAAA
>JAYEKN010000055.1 GCA_034661015.1 Candidatus Cloacimonadota bacterium | reverse complement strand
ATTTCGAGCAATTTTGGGAGTACTTGCAAATAAATTCCCGCTTAGAAATAATACGCTAAATATAATTGAAAAAATAAGTAGGCGCTTTTTTAATCGTGTAAAATAAACGTTCATATAATTCCTTTTTAAATTCTAAATAAAATGCAAATAAATTTATTTGTTAGAGAAAACACAATTCTCTAATTTATACAAATAAATTGTGATACTCAAAATTATGTCAATAAAAGAGAATAAATGAAAAACTTTTTACAATGTTTGACAAAACATTTTTCTATTATCATTTTTGGTTCAAAGTATTTCGATAAATTGATTCGCTAATTTATGGACTATGTACAATAAATCTGTTAATTTCTTTGGTAGGTAATTAATTTGTTAATTTCTAAATAAAACTGTTCAAAAAAATATGTTAACCAATTATAATAATTTAAATTTAAGGAGAAAAATGAAAAAGATTGTACTTTTAGTTTGCTTTGTTTTAATGGCTAGTTTTGCCTTTGGACAAAATTTAGCATCAAATCCCGGATTTGAAAATTGGACGGTTAATGGTGCATCAGGTCCTCCTGATGACTGGTCACTTTCTGGATCTAGCATGACTGCAACTCAAGAATCTGCTACTATTCACGGAGGTAGTTATTCTACTAACATCACTTGGACTACTACAAGCACAAGATATCTTCAACAATCTGTGGTTATTACTGCAGGTACAAATTACCAATTTACATTTTGGGTGTATGATAACGACCAATATGGAAGAGCACGAGTTGCTATTCGTTGGTATGATTCTGGTGGTAGTTTCGTGAGTGGTTATTATGGAGGTTATTCTGCAGATTCTTCTGAGTGGCAGCAGCTTGATAGTGGAATACAGGAAGCACCAGCAACAGCTGTTTCTGCCCATCTTGAAATTCGAATTTATGATGTAAGTTGGTCAGGTGTAGAAACTGCTACTGTTTATGTGGATGATGTAAGTTTTACGGTAAATGCTACATCTACCATTATCAATTCTTATGCCATCAGTTCAGATGCTTTAGAAGTGTATTATTCTGCTGATCAAACCGCAGTTAATCCGTCAGATTATACTCTTTCAGGAACAACTGCTGTAACTTTTACGACAGCCACAATTGATGCAACAGATGCAAAATTGGTTCACTTGACAGGTGCATCTCCTGCAATGGTCGGTGATGCAACATTGGATACGATAACTGATAGTAACAACAGCACTTCATTTGAGTTTTATGCCGGCATAACTCCTGTAAGTTGCACAAATACTAATAATCCTTCCGGAACTATCAATAATACAAATTTTGCTACGTTCCAGGTAATTGTGTCTGCAAATGACGGATACAACAATGTATGGGTAAGCGATGCAGCCGGTGAATATAACGGAGTTTTGATTTATGATTGGGATTTTTATGGAGAAGTGAGTGTAGGAGATGAAATCTTATTTACTGCAAATAGGGATGTATATTCAGGGTTAACTGAATTAAAAAATCCGACATTGTTAAATACTATCTCAACCGGTAATACTCCTTATGGCCCAACTTTAATTGATGCATCAGGTATAGAAGAAACAATACCCGAAGACACAAATCCCGGTGAAAAATGGGAAGGGCAATTTGTAGAAATACAAAATTTCCATGTCGATTCTTATACAGATTATGATTATACTTGTTCGGTTGGTTCAGACGTTTTCCATATTGGTGATAATGTAGATTTTCATTTTGGTAATTTTACATTGCAAATTGGAGCAACTTATCAGAATATTCAGGGAGTTGTTGATTGGGATAACGGCAGCAGTCATTATCGCTTGAATCCTAGAGATCAAGATGACGCCACTCTCCCTGTTGAACTTTCATCTTTCACTGCAAGTTATTCTATGACCAACGGCAATGAATTCGTAATGCTCAATTGGGAAACTGCGAGTGAAACAGACGTTCTCGGCTTTAATATTTATCGCTCTGAAGACGACGAAAATATGGGTTTCGAGCCGATCAATCTCAACTTGATTCCCGGCAATGGAACCACAACCGAACCAACCGATTATTCATTTGAAGATATTACGGCAAATATATATCTCACTCATTATTATTGGTTGGAAGTTTCAAATTTCGGTGGCTCAACCGATTTGCATGGACCTTTCTGTTATGCTCCAGCCACAGGCGGAAATCCAAATCCTCAAGATGTTCCCTATACAATGCTAGAAAATTGCTGGCCAAATCCTGTTAATAATTCTGCTACGATCAACTATCAGATTAAAGGTGATACAGACCATCAGCAAGCAACAATTCAAATATTCAACGTCCTTGGTCAAGTCGTGAAAACGGTTACGGGAAATGATTTTAAGGCAAGTTTCAACGTCTCCGATCTTTCCAACGGAATTTATTTCTACAAACTGGAAACAGGTAATTATAGTGCTGTGAAGAAATTCATGGTCATGAAATAAATTTACTTATACATTATCCCCGTAGAGAAATCTGCGGGGATTTTTTTTTAATAATGACAATAATTTAAAAACGGAATATTTAACAAATTATTATAATTTAGGCAGGGGAAACATCCCTGCCTTTTTTTTAAAAATCAAATGATCAGAACCAAATATTTTTTATTCTTTTTGATAGTTTTCTGTGCTATTTCCCAACTTCAAGCCGATCCCCCAAGCGGATATTACGATCCCACTTCAGGATTGAGCGGAGTAGAATTGAGAGCAGCTTTGCTCGAAATTATCAGCACAAACACTAATACTAATTATTCGAATAGTAAGGAAATGATGTATAGTTCAATTGACAATATTGATGACACAGTCAGATGCGTGTATTCCGGATATTCGGTAGAGCATACTGTTGGTAACCCGTCCACCCCTGCTGAATTTTCGTGTGAACATTCCTATTGCCAAAGTTGGATAGATTCGGAAATTGTTGGGATTGAGAACAATAGGGCAAAGGCAGATTTGCACCATCTTTTCCCTGTAAAACTTCCTGTAAACATTGCCCGAAGCAACTATCCCTTCGATATTGTTCAATATTTTACAAATTCTTACACAGAAGATGGTGGAAACACGGTAAGTTACTTAGGAATTAACCAGAATAATTCTGTCGTTTTTGAGCCCGATGAACAGCATAAAGGTAACCTTGCCCGAGCTCTGCTCTATTTTATTGTTCGTTATGAATCGTGTCTCACTTTTGGAAATGTAGAAATGCTGGAAACGCTTCTTGAATGGCATTATGAAGATTCCGTAAATTCAACAGAAATTGATCGGAATGATGCAATCTATGATTTCCAGACTAATCGGAATCCTTTCATAGATCATCCCGAATTTGTCGAAGAAATTTGGGTGGGAGAACCATCAATTTATGTTACCTTCCCAAATCAAACAATCGTTTTAGGCACGAGTTTAGATTATACGATAACTTGGTTCTCTCAATATGTTTATCAAAATGTAAAGATCGAACTTATCAATCAAAATTCCGGAGGGACTACCGAACTGATTTCTTCTACGGAAGATGATGGAGAATGGGAATGGACGAATTTGGAAAATATAGAACCAAATAATGATTATCGAATTAGAATTTCCGATATTTCCAATAGCAATATTTTTGATAAATGCGACCATGATTTTTCGATTATCCTCACAGATCCTCAATCGGATTTATTTATCTCGGAATATGGTGAAGGTTCAGGTTATAATAAATATATTGAAATTTATAACGGAACTGGTGCTTGTGTTGATTTTTCCGGATATGCGTTAAAAATATATTACAATGGAAACACAAATCCCCAGAACACGATTGAATTTTCCGGTTTAATACAAAAGGATGAACTGTTTATAATCGCAAATCCATCATCATGCCCCGAAATTTTTGCTATTGCCGATTGGGTCTTCGGAGGGTTAAATTTCAATGGGAATGATGCTGTTGCTTTGTACCAAGAAAGTGAACTTATTGATATTATGGGAAATATTGGCCAAGATCCCGGAGATGGATGGAATGTTTCAGGAATCCCCCATGCAACTCGAAATCATACATTAGTGCGAAAAGAATTAATCTCGTCAGGAAATCCCGATTGGGAAAATTCGGCAGGGACAAATTCCACAGATTCCGAATGGCTTGTTTATAATTGTGATACTTTCGATTATCTCGGTTCGCACATCATGAATATTCCACTTGGAGCACCGGAAAATGTTGCATTAACTTCAGATGGAGTAAATATCACAATCACCTGGAATCCTGTAATTCGGGCAGAAATCTATCATGTTTATTCATCTTTTAATCCATATAATGCTTTCGAAATAATTCACACAACTTCTAATACAACCTTTATAGATGCAGGAGCAAGCTCAGAAACAAAACATTTCTATTATATCACTTCAGAATAAAAAAAATTAACATGCTTCGAAGAGGTGCAACAATTTTTTATGCTTTGGAATTTTCATAAAAACCGAAAGGAAAGAATATGAAAGAATATCCGATTTATCTTGGCAATGAACGAATTTACAGTTCAAACAAAACTGAAATTTTATCACCTTACAAAAACAAAATAGTTGGAATTATCAATATGGCAGATTCTGAACATATTGAAAGAGCTGTAGAATTGGCAAAACATGCATTTCAAAAAACGAAAAAAATGCCTGCTTTCAAACGCTCTGAAATTCTTATGAATATTGCAAAAGAAATATCAGAAGACAGAAAAGAAATCGCCACAACTTTGGCACTTGAATGTGGAAAAAATATAAAATTTGCAAAAGGGGAAGTGCTAAGGGCAATACAAACTTTCACGATTGCCGCCGAAGAAAGTAAACGAATTCAGGGGGAATTTTTCGGTCTGGATGCTGTTTCGCAAGGCAAAGAAAAATCTGCAATTGTAAAGCGTTTTCCGATCGGACCCATTTTAGGAATAACACCATTCAATTATCCCCTCAATCTCGTAGCTCATAAAGTTGCACCGGCAATTGCCGTGGGAAATCCGATCATTATAAAACCATCGTCTTTAGCGCCCTTAACCTCCATTACTCTTGCTGAAATCGTGGCAAAGTATGCACCCAAGGGAATGCTATCCGTGTTGCCGTGCAAAGGTTCTCAGATCGAAAAAGCAGTAATAAATCCTGATATAAAAATGGTTAGTTTTACCGGCAGTCCGGTGGTCGGTTGGAAATTGAAACAAATGTGCGGTAAGAAAAGAATCTGTCTCGAACTCGGTGGTAATGCCGGAGCAATTCTGGATAAAGATTGCGATATTGATTCTGCGCTAAGTGCTTGTGTAATCGGTGCTTTTGCCAATGCCGGACAGGTTTGCATTCACACTCAGAAAATATTTGTTCATGAAAATATTTATGATAATTTCATTACTCAATTCGTAAAAAAATCAGAAAAAATTAAAAACGGTAACCCCCTTGACCAGAACGTTTTCTTGAATCCCATGATTACCGAAGAAGAAGCAATACGAGCGGAAGATTGGATCAACGAGGCGGTTAATTCCGGTGCAAAAATACTGTGTGGTGGAAATCGCAAAGATAATTTTCTGGATGCAACCGTGATAACTGATACTAAAAGAGAAATGAAAGTTGAATATAAGGAAGTGTTTGCCCCGATAGTCATCGTTAAAAAGTTTTCCAAATTCACAGATGCGGTTGAAATGATCAATGATACGGAATACGGATTGCAAGCCGGAATATTTTCTAACAACATGAAAAATATTATGTATGCATTTGAGAATATTGATGTGGGTGGCGTGATCATCAATAATACTCCGACTTTTCGAGTTGACCAAATGCCTTACGGGGGAATCAAGAATTCCGGTTTCGGGAGAGAGGGTTTGCGTTATTCCATCGAAGAGATGACGGAAAGAAAACTGATGGTATTGTAAATTTTCTTGAGTTAAGCCGCCAGCTGGCGGATTGAGTTAAGTTTTTCCAATTCACAAATATAACGTAAACTAACTTAATAGATAATTTTTTAATTCGGCACGGAATCAGGCTTCGTTACACTATGCCCAGACAGGTTGGTCCGTG
>JAYEKN010000054.1 GCA_034661015.1 Candidatus Cloacimonadota bacterium | reverse complement strand
TTTACCTGACTCTTAATATAATAGCTCACAATGAGGACTTGGTTGGTTTGCCCGAATACATCCGTAAATTAAAAGATCTTTGTTTGGATGGATTAATTATTTCAGATCCGGGGATACTGAGCATTGTTAAGGATATTATGCCTGAGGTAGAAATTCATTTAAGTACCCAGGCAAGTACAACGAATTATGCTACAGTAAATTTTTGGCATAAGCAGGGAGTCAAAAGAATTATTTTGGCTCGGGAATTATCCTTGGTAGAGATAAAAGAAATCATCAAAAAAGTGCCTGATGATATAAAAATTGAAACATTTGTGCATGGAGCCATGTGTATTTCTTATTCCGGGAGATGTTTGCTAAGTAATTATATGGTAGGTCGGGATGCCAACAGGGGAGATTGTGCCCAGTCTTGCAGATGGCGATATTATCTTATGGAGGAGACAAGGCCGGGGGAATATTTTCCAGTATATGAGGATAAAAGAGGAACTTATATTTTCAATTCCAAAGACTTATGCTTGATAGAACATATGCCATCATTGATAGAAGCAGGTATTTCCGCATTTAAGATTGAAGGAAGAATGAAGAGTTCCTATTATGTGGCTACTGTAGTCAAAGCTTACCGGCATCTTATTGATAGTTATCTGACAAATCCGAATGAATATTATTTTGATAAGAAATGGTTAGATGAAATAAAAAAAGTGAGTAACAGAAATTTTACTACCGGATTTTATTTTGCTAAGCCAGGCGGCAAGGAACAAAGGTATGATAGTAGTGCCTATATCAGAACTTATGATTTTGTTGGATTAATTCTGGATTACGATAAAAATAGCATGATAGCTACGATGGAACAAAAAAACAGGATATTTGTGGGGGATGAAATTGAAATATTTGGTCCGGATGGCGATTTTTTTACCCAGAAAATTGAAAAAATGTGGAATGAAGAAGGGGAAGAGATTGAAGCTGCCCCTCATGCTAAACAGATCGTTCAAATAAAAATAAAGAAACCTGTCAAATCTTGGTATATAATAAGAAAAGAAAATGAAAACTAAAATGATTCAAAATTATTA
>JAYEKN010000053.1 GCA_034661015.1 Candidatus Cloacimonadota bacterium | reverse complement strand
CGTTGTAGCCAATTCCAGAAAACCGACAGATTTAAATAAAATGAAAAGATAAAAAAAGTATATTTGCAGAAAGAGTAAATTATGGATTTAATAAAATATGAAGATGAATACATTAAGTGGGTTGAAGAATTAAAAGGATTAATTCGGAAATCCCAAATAAAAGCATCTATTTCTGTAAATATCGAGATGCTGAAACTTTATTGGAATATTGGAAAATCCATTTCAACAAAAACAAAGCAAGAAAAATGGGGAGCATCTGTTGTAGAACAACTTTCCAAAGACTTAAAATCATCTTTTACTAATCAACAAGGGTTTTCAAGGAGCAATCTGTTTTCAATGAAAAAGTGGTTTGAATTTTACTCATCTACAAATATTGAAATTGAAAAAGTCCAACAACTTGTTGGACAAATTCCATGGGGACATAATGTATTAATTGTGACTAAAGCAAAAAGTATTGAAGAAGCAATATTTTATGCAAGTAAAACTGTGGAAAATAACTGGTCAAGAACCGTTTTAGCTCATCAGATAGATTTGGATTTTTACAGCAGATCAGGAAAAGCGATAACTAATTTTCAAGAAACATTACCTGAACCTCAATCTGAACTTGCTGTAGAAACTTTGAAAGACCCTTACAAATTTGACTTTTTAACACTACAAGAAAAAGCGTTAGAAAAGGACATCGAAGATCAATTAGTGAAGCATATTACGTCATTTTTGCTAGAATTGGGAATAGGATTTTCTTTTGTAGGCAGACAAGTCCCGTTGAAAATTGATGGACGAGATTTTTTTATTGATTTGCTATTTTATCACATAAAATTGAAATGTTATGTTGTTGTAGAACTTAAATCTGTTGAATTTAAGGCCGAATATGCCGGGAAAATGAATTTATATTTGTCTGCGGTTGACGATTTAATAAAAAGTGATAATGAAAATCCGTCAATTGGATTGCTTTTGTGTAAATCAAAATCGAAAGTTATAGCAGAATATGCGTTAAGAGGAACAACTCAGCCGATAGGAATTGCAGAATACGAAATAATAAAGTCAATCCCGGATAAGATTAAAGGTGAATTGCCAACG
>JAYEKN010000052.1 GCA_034661015.1 Candidatus Cloacimonadota bacterium | reverse complement strand
ATATCAGGGAACTGAGACGAACCGGTAAGATTGATTGGGGGAGCGAGTGTGATCGTTACCGCTTCCGAGTTTGATGGAAAGGACTCATCCTCGTCTGTATAAGTGGCAGTAACAAAATAACTGTGCTCTCCGGCTGCGATAAATTCATCTGTATAATCGGTAATAGTTGGGCTATTTATTTCATAGATGAGATTATTATTTCGGTAGATATTGTATCCTGTTAAACTTCGATTTGTTTCGGAGGGTTTTTGTTTATTGCTTCGGAGATTTTTATTACCGTCTTTTAGAACAGAAGGCAAAAATTCATCGCTCAAATCATTTGGAGCATCCCATTCCAAAGTAACATCATTTGTGGATACACTGGAAGTTAAATTCGCGGGGATACCAAGTAATTCAAGTTCAAAATTGCAATTTGTAGTTTGGTTTGCAAATACATCAATATCAGTTACAATTATGCTTTCGTATCCGTATAAACTTGCTTTAACGTCATACGAATCAGGAACGAGGGGCAAAACATAATCTCCATCCTCGTTTGGGTGAGCGATTTGAGTATCCGCAAGAATTGTAACTTCTTCCACGTTTCCGCTTCCCCCAATCAGATTTACATTTCCGGCAATAAAGCCCATATTTTGCGGGTTTCCATTTTCCATTAATACATCGTCAATGTACCAATCGTTGATATTATATGAGTTCCCATCAAAAGTGAAGGCAAATTGAAAGGTGGATGAGCCCACATCACTTGTGGAAATTGTAATATTCTCGGTTGTTGCAGGTAAATTTGTTGATGGGAAAGTCGTTACCGTATTCCACGTGTTGCCATCGCTGGTAGTTTCCAATCTAAGAGTATAACCTCCGTTATAGTCATTAATTGAGTGTTTGAATTGGATTTCTAAAGTGCTTGAGCCTACTGTATTTATCGGTTGAATTTGTAATCGCTGAATCGCAGTCGTGGAAGGGTTCCAATAGAATTTTGCCTCAGGTGAATTACCTCCGGCAGTATTACTGCTGCTTCCGGACCAGTTTATTTGCCCGGATGTGGAGGTTACTTCCCAACCGTCAGGGGGAAAAGAATTAAAATGCTCATCAATTTGGATAGGAACCTGCGAAATGGATAGGAAAAATTCTCCCTCGGTTTCATAGGAAAGAGCACCGGCAAGATTCCAATTAAAAGTTGCATTATGACCGATGGGCGCATTTGCAGCTGCTGTTACTTCAAAAATTCCAACAGAAATGTTGTCGGGTCCAATTTCACCGATAGAATAATCTGAGGAATTTATAGTGATGTAGGGATCGGAAGTTGAAATAGAGGATTCAATCTCATATCCTGCTGCTCCACCATCATTTTGAAAATATAAATAAATCTCTGCGGTTTCTCCCGGGTCTAAGATGTTGTTGTTTCCATCGTTCACAAAGATGGATGACAGATTAATAACAGGAGCGTTCAGTTCCAAATTAAAATACAATTCCCAATCATCTTCGCTGCTTGTAACATTTATCGTGAAAGCTGCATTATGCCCGTCCTCACAATCTTCTGCAACAAGAATGCTAAAAGCAGTTTGGTTTGTTTGTGAGCCTTCTCCCGGAATAATATTATAATTTGCTTCATTTTGAATAACAGTTATAAATTCATCCTGAGAAGAAACAATTGCGGAAGCAGATGTTGCCGGATTTTCGCCAAGATTATTTAGCATAATATCCAAATCTACTTCTTCACCATAATCTACTAATCCATTCCCGTTCTCGTCATTAACAACAACACCACCGAGAACGATGTATGGCTCTATACTTTCAACCGGAGCACCGGAAAAAAGGATCGCCATTTCATTTTCCAGTTCCATAGCTGCTATAGGATATTCCTGACAAAAAACATATTGTAATCCGATAAGTCCGGTTGGATCTTCTATCCCAACTGTTGAATATTCACCGTGAAGAATGTGATAACTGGTATAATCGCCGCTATCAACATCATGAATTTCTTCATATTGAAATAAAATTGGGCTATCTCCTATGGTAGTGGGATAATAATTTGCATCGTACAATATTACCTGAAAAGTTTCGTGGTAGGAGGGAAGAAAGTCATTGGCTAAATTGTACCACTCAACGATAAAAGTATGATTTTCCGAATCAAAATAATAGCAAATCTGGCCGCCCGGAGTTCTCAAATCATCCCAGAAAGGAGCGATCATGGGATTTGGACCGAGAGGTCCTGGAATCGGAGTATTCATAAAGCTGGTTTGCTCTGTTATTCCTCCGGCTATCCATCCGTTTGTACAAACTGAAATATCTGAATACGTTTCTCCATACATGCGAAAAGTGAATTCACTTGCCAGTGAAATGGATTCCACATCACCGTCATTACCTCCATTATAAAGAGATAGAAGCGTACCCGTTCCACCGGCTGCCGGAGCAATCTCAACCCAGTTATAGACAGGGGCTTGAGGATACTGCGTGTCGCCACTGTCATAACAATAATATCCATAAGCATCGGGACCGATGGGATCGCCCTCACTAACTTCTCCGACTGAAAAATTGAAATAAATAGTCGCATTATAGCCGGCTGAATTAAACAAATGCAATTCCATATTGATTTGAGTGCCGGGCAGAACCGTGGAATTTGCGTAAAGCACAAATTCATCCGAAGTGTTGGTTGCAGTTCCTCCTGCGGGGATATTTCCGAAATAGCCGCTATTATCTTGCACTTCCAGATCATCATCAGAGGAGATTAAGACTGCTGCCAAATTTTCTGCATCAACCGTGCTGATATTTTCTAATGTTATCTGAAAGTTAGCAGTTTCTCCAGGATCTAAAATACCATCATTTCCATCAAAAACTTCGTAACTTTGCACATAAAATATGGGTGAATAAACCATTAAGATCAATTCATCTTGCCAAGTGTTACTTGCATCATCTGCTATTTGAACTTCAAATTGAATATCCGCACCTCCGGGGCAATTTTCATCCACAGTAAAAGTAAACGGGGTCAAATTTGAAGCGGAACTACCCGTGGCAATATTCCCAAAATTACTTTGCGATTGAGTAATCTCCACCCATTCACTTGTAGAGAAAATTTCCGCATTTACTCCTTGTAGTTGCAGAGTGCCAAGATTTTCCAATTCAAAGTCCAATTGGATATCTTCACCGGGATTGATTTCATCTTCATTTATGGAATAGGACGAAATTTGAGCAAAATTCATCGCTTGAACTATTTCAAATTCTTGCACAAACGGTTTAAAATTATGTTTTGTTACGGTTACTACTGCATCTCCTGTTGTGTTTGCATTTACCTGAAGATATACTTTTCCTTGAGCATCCGTATATTCTCTCGCAAAAATTTCATCATCTTCTTGAAGAATACAAACTAACGCATCGGTAATAGGCTGATTATTTTCATCAAGAATTTCTACTTCCAGGTAATTTGTTCCTGCATATATTTCTTCAGGGAATTCGATGTTGAAATTTTGGGGAACATCAGTCCAGAGTTCCAGCCCCGGGTCGCCCATCAGATTATTCCAGTATAAAAATTTATTAACCCAATCTGACGGATTTCCCGGAAAACAATTGTAAACATTAAGTTTTCCCATGTTTAAAGAACCGCCCATGCTAAAAACTTTTTGGTTAAATATTCCTTCAAACATTCCGGCGCAAAGAGTATTGTTAAAAGATGTATGGGTTGAGGAGGTAACAGTGCCCACTGCTCCGATTGCACCTTTTGGAGTGGCGGGTGTACCAACTTTGGCAAAATATTCGCTTCTGCAATTATATGTTCCTTCAAAATTTCCAGTTCCACAAGTGGAAATAACACCGAAGGGCAACATCCAGCCATTGCTCAAACTAGATATATAACCGGTGTCCCAGCCACTCATACCAATATAACCTCGATAGTTAAAATAACTGACGCCGGCATTTATTGCATTGTTTATTCCATACGCGAAACCGCCGGAGTAAATCTCAACATAATCAAATTGGGGATCATTTGCTTCAATCATTTCCTTGATATATTTATTTATCGAAATGCACGCCGGGCCCGATTGAGAAGTATCTCCAACCAGCAGCGCTTTTGTAAACCAGTCTGGATTCCCCATATACGGATTTTTTTCGTAATTGATTGATTTTGATACCATTGTTTGCAACTCATTTAAGGTATTAAAGGATAATCGCCCGATATTCGCATCAGCAAGAATGTCATTACCCTCGAGAAGGACATAATATTGATCACCGTAACCATTGCTATAGCTTTTAGTCGGAATATTGAACGAACCACCGGCATCACCTACAAGGCAGATAAATTCCGGTGGATTTTCCCAGTTATCGTAAGCATCCTGTATGTAATCTTTGATACTATATGTGGATGTTCCTGTTTCTGAGGTGCTTGCTGCAACCACATCGAAACCTTTTTGGCGTTTCCAATCGAGCAAGGGTTGAAGATTTGTTTCAACCGTGCTGCTATTTGGATAAATAAAAAGATATGAACCATGCTGATACTCGAGATTGCGATGTGTTTGATTATAGTTCAAAATCGTTGAATTATATATTGGTTCGAAGGCTCGCGAAAACTTTTGGTCAGTTTGCAATTTGGGGTTTTCTCCGGTTCCCTCATGATATTTCAGAGTTATATGTGCATTTGTGATTATAGTTAATTTTTTTGTTTTCGGATTATATTGGAAAGGATTTACGGTTACATTTGCAATGCGTAAATCACGCATGATAGCGGGTTCTCCCACTTCAATAATTTTATTGGGGAAAACTGCGTTTTTGTTATAAAATGTTTCATTATAGGCAAAACCGTTTTGCTGTATTTCTGCTTCATCAAGTTGGTGGGGATAGATTTGCATATCATCAATTGTTCGCGATTTGATTTCAGAAATTTCTACTGTTAAAGAACATTTATCCGGAATTACTAATAATCGTGAAATGCGGGGGAGTTCGGGCAAACCTTCCTGAGCAAATTTTCCTTCATTTTCAAGCGTGATCTTGGAAAATATTTCACCCTTTATATCAGCAGTTTCAATGTTGTATTCTGTTAATGAGAAATTCAGTTCAGCAGAAATTTCATCGGATTTTGAACATTCCATAACTTGTTGTGAAATGTTCTTGACTATTTTAACTTTCTCCGCAAAAAGAAAGGCGGTTAATAAGCTTAAGATTAATAAACTTACAATAAATTTTTTCATAGTTTTGTATTTCCTTTAATTTTTTAAATTTTATCCAAAAAATTGAATACGTTGTTTTGCAATCAAGTTTTAGGATTTTTACAAATAATTATACTGCTAAATTATTGCATTAGTTTTCATCTTTTTTATTCATCGCCAACAGCGAAAATAAATCCTTACATTTCACTGCATAAGGCAGCCGGAGCAACCTTATGCTTTTATATTTATCCCTTTCAGGGAATAAATTCATCCTTCGTCCTAATATAAACATCTTGTTCTTTCCATTTATTTTGATATTGATATTGAAATAATGCTCATATCCAAGAAGCTACTAACGCAAGAGCATCATTTTGTTGATTTCGGAATAATTACCTGCAGAAATTTTATAGAGATAAACTCCGGATGGAAGCAAATTATTCCGTTCGTCTCTACCATTCCATCCCAAATAGTGATAACCCGCTTCAAATTGTTCATTCACAAATTCTATCACCTTTTCGCCCTTGATGTTATAAATTGAAATTTCAACCATTGACTGAGTTGCCAAACCAAAACTTATTTTAGTATTGGAATTTTGAGGATTGAAGGGATTGGGGAAATTGTTTAAGATTATGGTTTCTAAAGGAATTTCCGGATTTGTAGCGTTGGAGTGAATAATTTCCACCTCATTTGAAAACGCAGATTCATAAGTTCCGTATAGAGCGGTTACATAATAAATATAAGTTCCGGCTGGAACATCTTGTTCGGTAAAATTCAGTTCTGTTACTTCCCCGACAAATTCACCGTCCCGAAAAATTCTATATCCGGTAAGGCTTCTTGTGGGTGCGGGAACTTCCCATTCGAGAACAATATCAGGGAACTGGGATGAACCGGTAAGATTGGTGGGAGCAGCAAGTGTAATCCAGATTTCTTCGATGTT
>JAYEKN010000051.1 GCA_034661015.1 Candidatus Cloacimonadota bacterium | reverse complement strand
TCAAACATTTATTCTGCTCCCTAATAAGCACAAATAAACATTTCTTATCATTAATCCTCTGGTGTAAAACTCAGGGGATTTTTTTTTGCAGACTGAAAAAATCAGGCGGATAAGCATAAATTAATTATGGGTTCACGCATCCCCCCAAAATCAGCAAAAGATCAGCGTGAATTACACCTATAAGAGAAAAGATGGTTTATGATTTCACATTTTCACAAAAAGGTAAAATAAAAGTGGATCAATTAAATAGAATGAAAATAAGATGGTTGATGTAGAAGTTCTAAATTTATAGGTTGAAAATGAATATTGTTCACTGACTCCGGGGTTATTCAGATTTTTTCCTTTCTGCGAGGGCATAAATGCCCACGCTGAATCGAATAAAGCCGGATAAATCTGGCTAAAAAAAATGGCTGCTATGTAATGAGTATTATTCATAATAGTTTTTTCGATTTAGCGTGGGGGTTTACCCCCTCGTAGACATTGTCCAAAAAGACTGACGAATAAATCCAGACAAAACGCCCTCAAATAACTCGGTTTTTTTAGATGCATCCTTGTAAAAAAATGGGAGGATGCATAAATTAATTATGGGTTTTATTGACAGGATAATTATCAAATCGCTTTTTCCAGATAAATTATTACAGATTTCAAAAAATGGAGCTAAAATGAAAAAAATCATTCTTTTATTTTTTTTAATATTTATTTTCTCCCTCCCCCTTCTTTCCAATGAAATATCGGTTTCTGCATTCGATGAACCAAACGATGATGGAAGTGCGATCGTTCTGGAATGGGAATATGATTTAGTTGATGTGCAAAGTATTATTATTGAAAAAAGTAAAGACAATTCCACTTTTATCGAAATTGTTCGATTACCAATCACCGATACCAATTTCACAGATGAGGAAAACATTGAAACCGGTACGACTTATCACTATAAAATTTCTTTCATTGATTTTGATGGTGCTTTGCTCGCAAGCAAAACGATAAGTGCAAAAGCAACCGCACAATGGTTTAACACAAGCAAAATTCCCCTTTTACTTATGCTTCTAATCGTTGGAATCGCAATTTTATATTTTATTTATCACGCCCGAAAAGGGAAAAAATTATACATCCGCAGAATTGCGGGATTAGACACAATCGGTGAAGCGGTTGGGCGAGCTACGGAATTGGGGAAACCCATTTTATTCGTTCCCGGAATCGGTGATCTCGATAATATTCAAACTCTGGCAGGACTAAATATTCTCGGGCATCTTGCTCAGAAAGTTGCTCAATACGATTCCACCATTCATGTTCCGGTGAGCCGTTCTATGGTTCTTTCTACAGCCCGTGAGATTGTAAAAGAATCCTACCTTAAAGTTGGCAGACCTGATGCTTTTAATCCGGACTCAGTATATTATCTCACTGATGATCAATTTGGATATGTGGCGGGAGTGGATGGAATTATTATCAGGGAAAAGCCGGCTGCAACTTTTTATCTCGGAGCGTTTTATGCGGAATCTCTTATCCTAGCCGAAACCGGTCATGAAAGCGGAGCCATCCAGATAGCCGGAACAGCGATGCCTGCCCAAATTCCATTCTTCGTAGCAGCTTGTGATTACACTCTTATTGGTGAAGAATTATTTGCAGCATCTGCTTACCTTTCTCAAGACCCCCAACAGCTCGGCTGCCTAAAGGGACAAGATGTTGGAAAAGCAATTATTATGGTTACAATTGTTGCGGGTATCATTTTAGAAATATTTGGCATTCATTTTCTCAAAGATTTTTTAGCTTCATAATAAACCAAAGAGGATAATATGAAAAGAAATTTACCATTATTAATCACTTTTTTAGTTGGAACTCTAATCATTTTTGCAGAATTTATTCCCCACAAACCATTTGGCAATCTTTCCGGCGGATTGGAAACCTGGTTTATGATCATATCCGGTTTTGCGATTCTTCTGGGGCAATTGAATCTGATAAAAGTTAATACGATCAAAATTTCCCGCAAAGCACCAAACTGGCAATATTATATTATTTGCATCGTCAGTTTTGCGGCGATGGTAATTGCCGGAATATTGTGGGGCACCAGAGACCAAACCGGAATACTCAAAAATAGCCAAGGAGTTGTATCATGGCTTGGTTTAAAACCCTTTGACTACTTCTTCAAATATTTTTTCGAGAATTTGTCTGCGACGATGTTTTCTCTTTTAGCATTTTTTGTTGCTTCTGCTTCTTATCGGGCATTTCGTGCCAGAAGTTTAGAATCCACTTTACTCCTTATCGCTGCTGTTATTGTGATGTTGGGCAGGACTACAATTGGTAGCTGGCTAACCGGCTGGGTGCCTGAATCTCTGACATATCTTCACATTCCCCAGGTAGCTCAATTCGTCATTAAATATTTCCAGACTACGGGGCAAAGAGCCATTATGATCTGTGCCGGTCTGGGTATTGTAGGAAGTTCAGTTAGAATAATACTTGGAATTGAACGATCCTATTTGGGAGGTAAATGATCATGAAATTATTTGAGAAATTGCTCGCTATCGACCGCAGGATAATTTTCATTTTGATCTTTCTGAGTGTGGCGATACCTTTATTATTTGTGATTGGATTCAAAATAGAAGTAACTCCGGAAGTAGAGAATGTTTATGAACTGGTAGATAGTGCTCCCAAAGGTTCACATGTATTGATCTCTTTCGATTATGGACCTTCAACCAAACCGGAGATACAACCAATGGCAGAGGCATTGATCAGACATTGCTTTAGAAATGATTACAAGGTAATCTGCACGGCTCTTTGGCCTATGGGTGTGCAAATGTGTATGGAAGCTATTGATGAAGTTTCCCCTGATTTTCCAAACAAAAAATATGGAATTGATTTTGTGAACCTTGGATACAAAGCCGGTGGTCTTGTTACGATCAATCTTATGGGACGTGATTTCTGCAGTGCCTTTCCAACGGATGCAGCAAATACTCCCATTGATGAATTACAAATAATGGATGGTATAAAAAATTTTAAAAGACTAAAATTCATTATTGGTTTGTCTGCCGGTGCTCCCGGCTTAAAAGAATGGGTTCAGGTAGGGCATGACGCTTACGGTATTCCTCTTGCCGGTGGTTCTACAGCAGTGCAGGTTCCCTCGCTTTCTCCTTATGTAAATGCTCAAAAGCAACTAACCGGCTTGCTCGGTGGGTTGAAGGGAGCTGCCGAATATGAGGTGCTAATTAACCACCCCGGCTCTGCTACAAAAGGAATGGATGCACAATCTATTGCCCATCTTGTGATCATCATTTTTATTATAATTGGTAATATCGGTTACTTTGTTTCAAAAAAAAATGAAAAGAAAATTTCGTGAAAAATATAAATTATTTTTTTGGAAGATAAGGAGTTTTTATGGTTGAATTTATGGATAGATTAGGAGTCTGGATAGGAGCGATTTTAACCTTCGCTATTTTTAGTTTTTTGTATAAAGATAATCCTCTTTATAAAGTTGCAGAACAAATATTTATCGGCATTTCCGCCGGATATTGGTTTATTTATACTGTTTATAACATTCTCATCCCAAACCTGTTTAATCCCATCTTGACGAATTTTGTTTCTCAGATACATCTATTGGTTCCTGCAATGCTTGGCATTTTTATGCTCTGTCGCCTAATTCCCAAAATTGATTGGCTGAGCAGATATGCGATTGCACTTGTGGTGGGAACTACTGCCGGATTGAGTCTGATCCGAACTTTGCAATCTGACGTTCTAAACCAAATGAGGGCAACGATAATGAATCCATTTGCGGGTGCAAATTTAGCGATAATATTAGGGAATTTCATTTTAATTATCGGGACAATTACCGGAATCGTTTATTTCTTCTTTAGCAAAAAACACGAAGGAGTTTTCGGTGGTACTGCTCGCGTGGGAATTCTTTTCCTGATGGTCTGTTTCGGGGCTGCTTTTGGTTATACAGTTATGGCACGTATTTCTCTGCTTATCGGAAGACTTCAGTTCCTAATGGGCGATTGGTTGGGGTGGATAAATTGATTGAAGTAGCTGGTTATGGAAAAATCTTGAGTTAAGTTCCGTTTTTTTGAACTTGACTTAAGATTTTCCAACTCACAAATATAACGCTAATTAACTTAATGTATAATTCTTTCAATTCGTCACGGAATGGTCCGTGACTTCTCGAAAAGGCTACTTTACGGACAGACTCTATTTAGAGTCCATCCGTAAACTCGCATTTTTGAAATGATTCTCCGAATGTGATTCGACGCAGAAAAACCCCAAGTGGAATATAAATACAAAAACATTCCACAGGGCAAGCACTGATTCTGCAGATGAACCCCTGTTGAATATTAAAATACAAAGCATTCAACGGGGCAGGCGCTGATACTACTCTTTTTGTAATTAATTTTTTATCTTGCGAAAATCCACTTTTTCAGCGTTCATCTGCGTCCAATCTATACTTTACGGACAGACTCTATTTAGTTGCAGCAGAGAGCAAAACCAACTTAATGAACAAATTGAACTTGAAATTTACAATTTGAAAGGGCAGAAATTGAAAACATTGGAGTGTGAAGAACCTGTTTCCACAGCCTCATCACAGATAAAGTATTCCACCGTTTGGGATGGAGCGGATGAAAACAAAAATCACGTTGCAGCAGGTGTTTATTTCTACAAATTAAAAACAGAATCAAGTTCACAAATTCAGAAGATGATTTTATTGAAATAGAAATATGGGTAAAGAACTCATCGAAAAAATAGAATCTAAAATGGGTAGAAACCCTAATAATTTTGCAGAATTTACTTTCGATAATCTTGACAGAACCCTTGCTAACTTGTTTTTTCCCACCAATAAAATGAATGATAAACAAAAAAATCTGTTGTTAGATGAAAAATTGTTGACATAAATTTGTGGTTTTGTGAAGTATTGCATTTTAAAAGAAGTATGGAAATTATGATAATCCGAATAGCGATGAAATTAGAATATTAATGAACGATATGGAAAGATGAGACGATTAGATTCAGAAATTATCAATGGATCATATTATGTTAATTTATAAATTAGGCCATTTGCTAACCTGTTCACTTCTAAATTAGGTATTATTATATGTTAATTTATTTAAAAACAATTCTTGATTATTAAGAAAGAAATGAAAACAATATTAAAAAAGATTTGGAGATTAAAATTATGAAAAAAATACTTCTTGTATTAATGATGGTATTTTTAGTTGTAGGTCTTTCTGCAAAAGAAGAATATGTTCAACCTGTTGAAGATGTTTCTCCTAATGCAGGGAACTCAACCCACAATCCCGCCAATGTTTCTGAAGAAGTTTGGGATGTTCTTTATAGTTTCCCGGACATTGATGCCGGTCAACCTGGCATTGAAACGAATGACACTCATATCTTCACGACTGACTGGCGCACAGGCGAAGTTACTTTCCATAAATTTGATATGGACGGGACTTTTGTAGAAGAATTTGACATTGCCGGAGCGACATGTATTCGCGATATGGCTTATGATGGCGAATATTTCTATGGGGCAGCTGCCGATATGTCTTTGAAGAAAATGGACCTTGAAGGTCAAACATTAGTTGAAACGATTAGTGCAACCTGTGCCGGTGTTACCGGTATTCGTCATATTGCTTATGACCCTGAACTTGATGGCGGAAACGGTGGCTTCTGGATTGGTAACTGGGGTGACTTTGGCGCAATCACAATGACCGGTGCACAAATTTACGGAAATATTGCCGGTATTGCAGAATCTACTTATGGTAGTGCCTATGATCCTTGGACAGAAGGTGGACCATATCTTTGGCTTTTTTGCCAAACAGGTTCATTAGTCGAATTAAAGCAATTTGAAATTGCTACCCAATCACTTACAGGTGTAATGCACGATGCAACTGATATGCCCGGATATGTTTCCGGATCAGCTGGTGGATGCTGTACTTATGTAAATGATGAGGGTTTATTTGCTTTACTCATCAATATTCAGCAAGATCCCAACCTCATCGGCGCATATGAATTGGCACCTACAGCAGATCCGAATGCTCCCGGTCAACCAACCGACATGGCAGTTATTCCGGATGCGAGTGGTGCATTATCAGCAGA
>JAYEKN010000050.1 GCA_034661015.1 Candidatus Cloacimonadota bacterium | reverse complement strand
GTATAACAAACCAATGAAGAAAGCCCATTTGTTATTGAAAAACCAAGGTATTTGCTGTCTTTAATATTATTAAGTCTTTCTTTTCATATATTTTTGGTCATATTTGTATTAAAAATGGTACTATACAAAGAACAAGACTGATTGAAAAACAAAGAAAAAAACTTGAACTTCAAAACCGACAATTAATCGCAAAAACATTTTTATCTTCCAATGCAAAAACCAAAAAATTAGAGAATTCTGAACTTATTAATGAAATAATAACAAAAATTCCCAGACTGCCGGTTTTTGCAGTATCACTGGCAGTCAAACTCGCTGAAGAAAATATCACTCCCAGGGAAATCGCCAGGGAAGTCAAACAGGATCCCTCACTTGCAGGGGCAATTCTAAAAGCTATCAATTCATCATATTACGGACTGAAAAATCAGGTATCAGACATTCACCACGCCATAATGCTTCTTGGTTACAATGAAGTAGCTCAAATTGTTATTGCAGAAGGTGTACGCAGAGTCATGCCCAAAGCTCCTGATTTCAATGAACTCTACCATCATTCCCTGGCTGTATCGTATATTGCTTCAACTCTCTCATTTGGTCTTAATATTGCCAAACCATCGGAAATTGGAACAATAGGCCTTATGCATGAGTTTGGGCAACTGGTGATAATGCTGTTAAAATCCAGAAATAAAAAAATGGGACCTTTATTTGATCTGGTTGACACCTCTCAAATGGGTAAAAGACTTCTTCAAAACTGGCATTTACCAAAATCTATTTACAGAACCATTGAACACCAGTTCTATCCTGATTTTACTACACCAGATAAAATCCCGAAAGATATTAAAAACAATGTTATAATTCTATATTTTTCCCATCTCTGTTATCATCATCTAAAAGGAAAACAGGAGGAGGAACTTTCTCTGATATTTTTTCATGATTATCTGGAAATAATGAACATTGCAAAACAACCCTTTTCTGTTTTTATCAACAAAAAAGTCCTTTCATTTCTTGATCATAGAAAAAAAACCCTGCCCAATGTACTTATAAAATTGCTATATAATCACCAAAAAAATCAAATTGCATAACTCAAA
>JAYEKN010000049.1:5506-24973 GCA_034661015.1 Candidatus Cloacimonadota bacterium | reverse complement strand
ACCTTATAAAAATCTTCCTTTCTGTCCAAAAAAATATTATTAAATTCCGTTACATTTTTATTTCTTGCTCTTTGGGGTTCAATATCTACGATTTTCACACACTCTTCGTCTTTTCCAGCGTTTATTAGGACGTTACCTGTTACATCTGTTATTTGGCTCATTCCCGTGAAGTTAAATTTTTCATCCGCGTTTTTCTCCGAACCGAACCGATTGGCTGTTATGATAAAAACACGATTTTCGATGGAACGAGTAACCATCGCTTTTTGGCAAAATGGGAGTACCAAGTTGGCGGAATGGCAGATTATATCGGCACCTTTTAGGGCGAGTGTTCGGGCAGATTCGGGAAATATCCAGTCAAAGCAGATCATTAGCCCCAGGTTCACCCCCTTGTATTCAAAAACATTCAGCCCCGTGTCACCTGGATTGAATATTTCCTTTTCTTTATAAAACAGATGAGTTTTTCTGTAAATATGTATTTTGCCATTTGGAAGAACAAGCATCTGGGAATTAAAGAAATGATTATTTTCATTTTCTGCGAATCCGGTAACTATAGCACATTTGTATTTCTGCGAAAGTTGGCGAAAAAAATTGGCAATTCTTCCGGAATAAGCTGGAGCAGTATAATGAGCGAGTTCGTTTCGATCAGTAAAAATATATCCGCTCGTTGCAAGTTCCGGCAGAACGATCAGGTCTGCCTCGCAATCTTGCATCAGTTTGCATATCGTATCTAAATTTTTAATCTCGTTAAATAATTGGGGATAAAATTGTAAAAATCCAATTTTCATATTAATTTTATTTAGCTCAAAGTTTCAAAGAAAGGTGAATGTTCCCCTTCTCTTTTTTTTAAAAGAAGGGGAAATAAATCACAAAACGAAGAGAGAGAATAATTATCCGCTAATATTTAATTTTTCAACCAAAAATGTCGGAGAACCGAATTGGCTCATATTCAATTTGAGATCATCGGCAAGAGCGGTTATGTTATTGAGCATTTCAAAGAAATTGCCGGAAACCGTGAAGTTATGAATCGGGTATTTTCTGGCTCCGTTTTCACAAAGGAAACCTTGAGCGGAAAGTGAAAAATCGCCGGAAATGGAGCTGCAACCACTGTGCATTCCTGCCAAAGAGACGATTTCGATGGATTTGGGATAAATGCCATAAAGTTCGTTCTTTTTCACATCACCGTTTGTGATATACATATTTGATGAAGAGATGCCCAGAGTTCCTTTGTAGGAACGGCTTGCATTGCCGGTTGATTTCGTATTGTCCTTCTTGGCTGTAATTGTGTTGTGAATGAATGAATTCAGCAAACCATTTTTGATTAGTTCAGTTTTTTGGGACGGATAGCCTTCCGCATCAAATGGTCGAGCCCAGCCTTTTTCATATAATGCATCATCTACAATAGTGATTTTTTCAGTCGCAATATTTTGTCCCAATTTTCCTTTTAGTCGGGACTGACCTTCTTGTACTGATTTTGCCGAAAAAATATTTGCAAAAGTTTGAAGCATTGTCGCAGCAGTAGAATGGTCAAAAATTATCGGATATTGTCCTGATTTTATTTCTCTTGCACCAAGCAGTTCCAAGGCTTTTTGCGCTGCCCTCTCTCCGATATGTTTCGGATCAATTTTGCCAAAATAATGAGAAACATCAAAGTAACTGCCGCCTTTGTTCATTTTATCGTCTTTTGCAAGACAGTAGGAGAAACCGTAAACGCCGTTGGATTTATATTCTTTGCTTAGTCCGCTGGAGTTTGCGATTTTCAAATACGTGCTCATATCTCCATATTGAGCGTGAGGAACATTGATGATTCGTTTATCAAATCCCAGAGGGAAACTTTCCAATTTCATAGCTATGTCAATTTTGGCATCAATGTTAATTTCTTCGAGTTCCGGATAAAAAGTTTTAACTTTCATCTCCAAATCGGGGAAATTTATCAAATCTATCTCTTTTTCATCTTCAATAATGCGAGAATTTTCCAAAGCCATGTTCAAAATAGTATCAAAAGAATCGGCATCAAATTTTTCCGTATAAGCATAGCCGACTTTTTTACCATTGATAACGCGGATGCTCAATCCGGTCATATCCGAAGAAGAGAATTCCTCCACATTTTGTTTAAATACATTAAGGGAAAAGGAAGAGTTTTTTATCAAAAATATATCGAATTTATCAATTCCTTTTTGCTTAGCAATTTTGAATATTGTTTCAAATTCTTTTTCAAACATTAGTTCTCCTTCCGTCCGCCGACTATGATTTCATCTACTTTTATATGAGGTTGTCCAACGCAGACCGGCACGCTTCCGCTGGATGAACCGCACATACCTTCTGCGTGTTTGAGATCAGCAGCGATCATGCTGATTTTGTGTAGAATATTGGCACCATTTCCGATAAGTGATGCTCCACGAACAGGTTTTGTGATCTTTCCATGTTCAATCAGATATCCTTCTGAAACGGCGAAATTGAAGTCTCCTGTTCCGGGTTGAACGGAGCCTCCACCCATTTTTTTGGCGTAAAGTCCATAATCTACTGATGCGATCATATCTTCGATCTTATCTTTTCCGGGAGCAATGTAAGTATTTCGCATTCGGGATGTTGGAGCGAATTTGAAGGACTCTCTTCTGCCGGAACCGGTTGATTTCATTCCGATTTTCATGCCGCCGAGTTTATCAATCATAAATGAATTTAGGATTCCGTTTTTAATTAGCACGGTTTTCTGAGTAGGATTTCCTTCATCATCAATATTCGTTGAGCCCCATTGGTTTGGTATTGTTCCATCGTCAATTGCAGTTACGCATTTGTTGGCGATTTGTGTTCCCATTTTATCTGCGAAAACAGATGCACCTTTTGCAACACTTGTAGTTTCGAGTGAATGTCCGCAGGCTTCGTGAAAAATAACCCCACCAAAAGCATTGCCAATAATCACAGGGAATTTTCCGGAAGGTGCATAGTCAGCATTGAGCATGACAACCGCTTGCTTGGCGATTTCATTCCCAATTTTTTCAGGGTTTAAGTTTTTTATGAACTCGAATCCTTTAAAAGCACCCGGACCTTCGCCGCCTGTTTGCATTTCGCTATTTTTGGCAGCAATTGCGGTTGCATAAGCTCGAACATAATTTCTGCTATCTTTGGTAAGTAAGCCCTCTGTATTTGCCACAAGGATTTTTTTCTCAACTTCAGAATAAATGATTCTGACTTGGGAAATAAACTTGGAATGATTTCTTGCGAATTTGTTAACTTGATGTAAAAAATTAACTTTTTCCGCTTTTGCTACATCCTTCGGGAAAATCTCAATCGGGTGAATGTTAGCGATTTTCTTTTCGCATAAATTAAAAGTTGTAATGTTGCTTTTTCCTGTGTCCGCCTTGCTGATAGTTTTTGCAAGGGAAAGCAAAGATTTTTCGGAAAGGTCATTTGTATAGGCATATATTGCTTTTTTGCCATAAAAAATACGAATGCCAGCTCCGAAATCAAAACCGTCCACAGATTTCTTTATCTTGCTATCCAGCAGTTGAATAGAAGAATTGAAACAGTTTTCCGAATAAATTTCTGCAAAATCTGCACCGCCGGAAACGGCTTGTAGCAGAATTTTTTCAATCAACGTTTTGTTTAACATCTATCCTCCGATAATTTTTTGTAAAAGAATTTTATTTCCCGTTTTTTATGTCAAGCTGCCCACATTTGTTATTTAATAAACCGTCTCAAAATAACCGACATTACAAGTTTAAAATTATGAATTAATTTTCAATCAGTTAAAACGAAAGAATACAATTAACTTACTTCAAAAACTTTGACAAAATATTACGTTTTTAGAAATTAGGGAGTTTGGAGAAAAAAATGTATATAATAAATGTAATTGAAAAATTTTGCGGAGCCCATAAATTGAATGGTTATGAAGGTGAATGCTCAAATATTCACGGTCATAACTGGAGAGTTCGGCTTGCTATCGCGTGTAAAAATCTCGATTCTATCGGGTTGAGCATTGATTTCAAAGAAGCAAAGAGAAAATTGAAAAATATTCTGGATGAATTTGATCATAAGAATTTGAATGATTTGGAAGCGTTTTATGGAAAAAACCCATCATCTGAAAACATCGCCAAAACTATTTTCAATTTATGTGCAGATGTTTTTGATGACGATAATTCAAAAGTAATAGAATTGCAGGTCTGGGAATCTGACAACTACTCAATAATTTATCTAAGAGATGAAAATAATTGATTCAAATTATCATTCAAGCGGTTTCCATTTTAACCAATTGCCTAATTTATCATTCCCGGAAATTGCATTTATCGGGAGATCAAATGTGGGTAAATCTTCAATGATTAATGCCTTATTAAATCGGAAAAATCTTGCCCAAATAAGTAAAAAACCTGGAAAAACAAGATCAATAAATTTGTTCGATGTAAATTATATCAACAATAGCGGGAAAAGGACTAAGATGTTTTTTGCGGATTTACCCGGTTATGGTTTTGCCAACGTGAAAGGTGAGATGCAAAATCAGTGGCAAAAGTTGGTTACGAATTATATTCGTAACCGCAGAACTTTGCGAGGCATTGTGATCATTGTTGATATTCGGCATGAAGCCAGTCCCAAAGATATAGATGCGATTAAATGGGTCAGTTCGTTTGGAAAAAATATGATGATTATTGCTACAAAAAGTGATAAGTTAAGTAAAAGTAAAACAAGTGCCCAAATCAGAAAACTAAATCAGCAATTTGATTTGGACCAAAATGAAATAGTTCATTCTTTTTCCGCAAAAAACAAATTCGGGAAAAATATTATACTAAATTGGATTGGTGAAAAAGTCCAATCAGTTGAAAGCTAGGAAGCAAATATGCTGGAAAAAATTAAGTCTCCGGAAGATGTAAAACAATTATCCATCAAAGAATTGAATCTTTTATGTGCAGAGATCAGAGAAAGAATCATTGATGTTACCTCGCGGCATGGTGGTCATTTGGCGCCAAGTCTCGGAGTAGTCGAACTTACCGTTGCTTTGCTGAAAATATTCGACCCACTTGTAAATAGAATTGTTTGGGATGTGGGGCATCAATCTTATGCATATAAAATTTTAACAGAGAGAAATGATCAATTTGAAACTCTTCGTCAATTTGGTGGGATGAGCGGGTTTAATAAAATATCTGAAAGTAAATATGATGCATTTGGAGTGGGACATAGTAGTACATCCATTTCAGCGGGATTAGGTATTTTTGCTGCTAAAGAAATAAAAGGAAAGCCGGAAAAAGTTATCGTAGTTATCGGTGATGGAGCATTAACAGCCGGAGAAGCTTTTGAGGGTATGAACAATACCGGAGGTATGCATAAGGATTTGATTGTGATCTTGAACGACAATGAAATGTCTATCTCCCCCAATGTGGGTGGATTGCATTATTATTTAGCAAACATTCTTTCCGGGAAATCATATAATAAAATAAAGAAAGAAATATGGGAAACAGTTCAGTCGCTACCAAAAATTATCAGAAAAAGAGTTATTTCGAGTGCGAGAAATATTGAGAGGCTGAAAGGCATGATAATGCCAAATGGATTTTTTGAGGATATTGGTTTCAAGTATTTTGGACCCATTGATGGCCATAATGTCCAATCTATTGTTAGGATATTAACTAACGTTAAAAACCATGTGACTGGACCTTGTTTAATTCATGTAATTACAAAAAAGGGTAAAGGTTTTTCGTATGCAGAAAAAGATGCTACAAAATTTCATGGTGTCTCGCCATTTGATGAAACTACCGGAAAGTTTAACAAAAAAGTTAGTACTAAACCGGATAAAAAGTATTGTACGATTTATGGAGAAACCTTAACAAAGCTTGCAGAGGAAGATGAAAATATTGTTTTAATTACTGCTGCTATGGCTGATGGAACAGGAATTAGGGAATTTAGAGATAAATATTCAAAAAGATTTTTTGATGTTGGAATTTCAGAACAGCATGCTGTTACTTTTGGAGCGGGTCTTGCTTGTGAAGGTATAAAGCCATTTGTTTCAATTTATTCTACGTTTTTGCAAAGAGCGTACGATCAGATAATTCACGATGTCGCTTTGCAAAATTTACCTGTTAAATTTGGTATTGATAGAGGTGGAATTGTAGGTGAAGATGGTCCCACTCATCATGGCACTTTTGACCTGTCCTTCTTGAATTGTGTCCCGAACATAACTGTTATGGCTCCTCGAGATGGGAGTGAATTGGAGAAAATGATTAAGTTTATGGCAAAATTTTCAGAAGGTCCAATTTCTGTAAGATACCCTCGGGGGAAAGTTCATCACTATCCGGAATTGAGTAGCCCTCGAATTGGTTTGGGAAAAAGTGAATTAGTATTTGAGGGGAAAAAATTGGCGATTATTTCAATAGGAACAATATTTGACATCGCTTATGAAGCTTATAAAAAAGTAAAATCAGAACAAATAGATCCGTTTCTCATCAATGCTCGATTCCTCAAACCTCTTGATAAAAATATGTTGAATTATTTATCAGAACAAGGTGTAGAACAGATAATTACAATAGAAGAAAATGCTGCTGTCGGGGGGTTTGGATCTGCTGTATTACAATGTGTGAATAATTTTGGATTTGATATTAAGGTAAAAATATTTGGTCTCCCCGACGAATTCATCCCCCAAGGCAATACAGAAATTCTTAAGCGAAATGTTGGGCTTACCTCTTCAGATATATCAAAATATATTTTAGATTTCTATGATAGGGCATAGTGATACAATAGCAGCAATTGCAACTCCTATCGGCACAGGAGGTATATCGGTAGTTCGCATTAGCGGGGCAAATTCTCTTAAAATTATCCAAAAAATATTTAAAGGAAAAACTTCGACAGATAATTTCAGTTCGCATCATATTTATTATGGTGAAATTTATTCGGGAAATCAATTAATAGACGACGTGCTGGTTTCCGTATTTATTTCTCCACGTAGTTACACAGGTGAAGATGTAATTGAGGTGAGTTGCCATGGAGGTAGGTTTGTAACGCAAAAGGTATTAGAAACAGTTTTATCTAACGGGGCGAGACTTGCCGAACCTGGTGAATTCACAAAGAGAGCATTCCTAAACAGCAAAATGGATCTTACGGAAGCAGAATCCGTTATTGATTTAATAAATTCAAAAACAAAACGTACGCAGCAAGCAGCAATAAATCGGTTGGAAGGCAAATTGTTTCAATCAATCCACGGGTTTATTAGTGAAATATCAACTTTGAGAAGCGAAATTGAACTTGATATTGATTTCTCTGACCAAGGGATCCAAAAGACATCGCAGTCAAGCACGATCGTTAAAATTAAATCCATACATAAAAAGATTGTTCAACTTATAAATAGCGGAAACGAGGGAATAATTCTTAATGAGGGTTATCGAGTCGTCATTGCCGGAGAACCGAATGCCGGGAAATCCAGTCTGTTCAATAAAATCATAGAAAACGAGAGATCAATTGTAACTGATATTCCGGGAACAACTAGAGATTACATCGAAGAAGACATAGCACTTGATGGGTATTTTATCAAACTTTTTGACACAGCCGGTTTAACTGAATCCAAAGAAATAATTGAAAAAGTCGGGATTAATAAAAGTTATGATTTAATTGAGAAATCCCATCTGATTATCTGGGTTGAAGATGTTTTGAAAAAAAACAAAATCAAATTGTCCCAAAGCATAATACTCAAGGATCATATTGTTGTTATGAACAAAGTAGATTTGCTGAAGAATGAAAAATTAGAAGGAAAGTTAAAGGATAAAATAGTTAGCGTTTCTTCTCTAACCGGCTACGGAATACCTGAGCTGAAAAAAGCGATAACTGATAAAATTGATATTGCAAAAATTGATAATAGTTTCGGATTAATTAGTAATACTCGCCAACTTGCGGCTGCAAAAAAATGCGAACAAAAATTAAAAAATGCATTCAATACTGCAAAGTTGGAGACAGGTTTAGAATTTGTTGCTTTTGAGTTAAGAGAAGCAAGCGAGGCGCTTGAGGAGATAATCGGAAAAATTACAAGTGATGAAATTATTAATTCAATTTTTGATCGATTTTGTGTAGGGAAATAAGAATATCCTCAGAGTAAATCAATCATTAATGGGTGAAAATTATTTTCGGGTTAATCTGAATCGGAAAATTAAAATGTTTCTCATGAAACATTTTGAATAATTTGTTCCGGATTGTTGAGTTTATGCACTTAGATTCATTTTATGTATATTATTCAAAAAAAGGGAGAATGTAAAATTATTCACAATAATTGACTAATATTTATTCAAATCAATCTAAGTGTTTCACATGAAACATTTATAAAGAAAAGAGAAAATGAAACAAAAATATGATGTAATTGTTGTGGGGGGTGGACATGCTGGCTGTGAAGCAGCTATTTCATCCGCAAAGCGGGGAGCAAAAACACTCATGCTGATCATCAAATTGGAAACAATTGGACGGATGTCTTGTAATCCGGCAATTGGTGGTTTGGCAAAAGGACACATTACCAGAGAAGTTGATGCGCTCGGTGGTGCGATGGGCAAAGTAATAGATAGGGCTGGAATTCATTTCCGAATGCTAAATAGAAGTAAAGGTCCGGCAGTATGGGCTCCACGGGCTCAAGCCGATAGAATGAAATATCAATTAACCATGAAATCTTTTGTAGAGAATCAAGATAATTTGGACGTAAAAGAGGCTCTGGTTGAAAAAATATTAATAGAAAAGGGACAAGTGATAGGGGTTAAAACCCAATATCAACAAGAATATTTTGGTAAAGCTGTTATTCTTGCACCGGGAACATTTCCAAAGGGACGAATACATGTTGGAATGAAAAACTACGCATCCGGAAGAGCGGGAGAATTTGCTGCTGAAAAATTGTCAGACTCACTTCGATCAGCAGGATTAAATCTTCTCCGTTTCAAAACCGGCACTCCGCCGAGATTAGATATACGTTCTCTAAATTTATCTAAATTGGAAATTCAGCATCCCGATGAGCCACCGTGCAATTTTTCGTATTATTCGGATTTCACACCGAGAAATTATGCTGATTGTTATCTAACATATACAAATGAAAAAACACATAAAATAATTGCTGATAATATGACAAAATCCTCCTTGTTCAGCGGAAACATCACCGGAATCGGAGCTCGTTATTGTCCATCTATAGAGGATAAAATAAAAAAATTTCCTGAAAAAAACCGTCATCAAATTTTCATTGAGCCGGAAGGATTAGACACATTTGAGGTTTATGCAAATGGACTTCCGACCAGTTTTCCCCCGGAAATTCAATACAAAATTGTTCATTCTGTTCAAGGACTGGAAAATGCAAAATTTATGAGATATGGATATGCAATCGAATATGATTGTGTTGACACACAAGAAATAAAATTGAGTTTAGAAACTAAGAAAGTTAGTGGACTTTTCCTCGCTGGCCAAATAAATGGAACATCCGGCTACGAAGAAGCTGCCGCCCAGGGAATTGTTGCAGGAATAAATGCTGTGAATTTTATTGATAAAAAGCTTCCTGTTATTTTTAAGCGAGATCAATCATATATCGGTGTACTCATTGATGATATCGTCACCAAGGGCGTTGACGAACCATATAGAATGTTCACTGCACGGGCTGAATACAGATTGTATTTAAGGCAAGATAATGCCGATGAAAGATTGATGCCTCTTGCACATAGTTTGGGCTTGCTTAGCAATAGACGATATGAGAAATTTAAGGATGCAGTTAAAATCAAAAATAGAGAACTGGAAAAATTAAAAAAAATTCCCGCTGAAATTGAGTCAAAAAAATCATACAAAATGAATGAAATTTTACGTCGCCCCGAAGTGAAATTCGACGATCTGGTCAAATTTGGATATAAAATTGAACCGGATGTAACGGATTTTATCAAAGAGAAGATATCTCTGGAAATTAAATATGAAGGTTATATAAAGCGACAGATAAAAGAAATAGAAAAATTTGAATTCCTTGAAAAAAAAATAATTCCCCCGGATATGGATTTTATGGGTCTGAAAACAATTTCTTATGAGGCTAGAGAAAAAATGGAAAAAATTTGCCCTATCTCGGTCGGACAAGCATCCCGAATTCCGGGAGTTACTTACGCAGATATTTCCGCACTATTGATAAAATTGAAGGTCTATTATGAGCCAAAAAAGTAAATTATTTACAAAATATTTAAAAGAAAATAATTTCCCTTATGAAAAAACAAAAATATTTGAGAAATACGATGCATTTCTTCAGAATTATAATCAGAAAATAAATTTGGTATCTAAAAATTCTGCTCAAAATATGTGGGTCAAACATTTTCTTGATTCAATAATTCCTATGGAATTTGAAAACTTTAAAGAGAAAAAAGTGCTGGATTTGGGTTCAGGAGCTGGTTTTCCAAGCGTCCCGATTAGAATATTAGAACCGTCAGTCAAATTAATTTTGGTGGAATCTACAATGAAAAAATGTGTTTACTTAAATTCTCTTTTAAATGAATTGAATATCAAAAATGCCCAAGTTATAAACGAAAGGTTTGAAAATATTTCCATAAAAGATATTGGTGAAGTTGATTTGATTTTGGTACGTGCTGTTAAAATGAGAAAAAAATATTTCAAAGAAAGTTTTTCTCTCCTCAAAAAAGATGGTGAATTGATACTATATAAATCCGGAATTGATGAAAAAGAAATTGCTCTTTTGAAATCAATAAAAACTAAATATGAAATGAAAAAAATTAATCGAAATATAGCAGAAATAGGAAACAGAAATTATATCATAATAAAAAAGCTGTAAATTTATTGCAGAAAGCAGAAAAAAATGGCAAAATTACTCGCAGTAACAAATCAAAAAGGTGGCGTTGGAAAAACAACTACTTCAATAAATTTGGCATCTTCTCTTGCTGCGTTAGATAAAAAAGTTTTATTGATAGATCTCGATCCACAGGCAAATTGTACGAGCGGAATTGGATTTGATAAAAATAATAACGAGAATCAAATTTACAATCTGTTGATTCGGGATGGAGAAGTATCTTCTGCTATTCTTTCTACAAATTTGGAGAATTTAAAAATTATCCCGTCCTCAATTGACTTGATTGGAGCAGAAGTAGAACTTTTTTCTCTTCCAGAAAAAGAGCAAAGATTGAAAAAAATAATAAATCAAGTAAAAGATCGTTTTGATTATGTAATTGTGGATTGCCCTCCCTCGCTTAATATTCTTACACTCAACGCTATGGTTGCTTGTAATAATTTGGTAATTCCCATACAGTGCGAGTATTATGCTCTGGAGGGAATAGCCCAACTCGTGAAAACCATCAAACTTGTGAAAAGAAACTTTAATCAAAATTTGAAAATATTTGGAATTCTATTAACGATGTATGACAGACGAATCATTTTGTCGGGGCAAGTGGCAAAAGAGGTAAGACGCTTTTTTGCGGATAAGGTATTTGACACGATTATTCCAAGAAATGTGAAATTGAGCGAGGCTCCGGGTTTTGGGAAATCAATATTGGAATATGAAATTAATTCAAAGGGAGCAAAAAAATATTTACAATTAGCAATGGAAGTGATAAATTTATCAGGGAAGGAAAATTAATGAGAAGATTGGGAAAAGGACTTAACGCCCTTGTTGGTGATGAAGACAGAGAGACTTTAAAAAATGCAGGATTTGATTTGATTGAAATTGATAATATAAAATTTAATCCCTATCAGCCGCGGAAGGATTCCTCAAAGCAAAAGGTGCAAGAATTGGCAGATTCAATAGAAGAAAACGGGATAATCCAGCCTGTTGTAGTTCGAAAAATTGATAATGGTAAATTTGAATTGATTGCAGGAGAAAGACGAATTACCGCAGCTCAATTAGCAGGATTAGGAAGAGTTCCGGCTGTTATTCGAGATGCCAAAAGTCTGCAAATGCTCTCACTTGCAATTATTGAAAACGTCCAACGTGAAAATCTCAATACGGTTGATCAGGCATTGGCTTTTAAAAAATTGGTAGATGAATTTGGGAAAAAGCAGGGGGAAATTGCAAAATTAGTTGGGAAAAGTAGAGTTGCCATAACAAATACGCTTAGATTATTAAAATTACCGAATGAAATTCTTGATTTTATAAGAATGGAAAAAATCACATCCGGTCACGCTCGAGCAGTATTGCAGGTAGAATCTGATTTGCAAATGGAGTTTGCTCAAACAATTATTGATAACTCCCTTTCTGTTCATCAAGCAGAAATGCTTGCTAAAAGATTTATGCAGAAGAAAACCAAGACCAGGAAACTAAAAAAGGATGTTCATCTGGTTTCACTTGAGGATGAACTTTCAAAAACTTTTGGGGCAAATGTAAAAATCAACGGGCAGAAAAAAGGTAAAATCGAAATTCAATTTTTTTCGGAAGACGAGTTGAATAATATTCTTCAAATGCTTTTCAAACTAAGAAATTTATGAAATTTACAATAATTCTAACGGCAATTGTATTCCTCTTTATCGGATTTATGGTGGGTTTTGTGATTAATGTCCAAAAAGATAAATCGCAAACAAATCGTCTTATAAATGCGAATCGCAAGTACCAAGTGGAATTGAATGAAATGGAATCAATGGTAAGTTCGCTGCTAACAGAAGAATTTGAAGGATCAAAATATTTTCAAGCAGCGGATAAAAATAAATCTGAGTTGAATTTTACCGGTAAATATTCCGAACTAAAAAAATCTCAACTGCAATTTATCAATAAATCACAGTACATCCCTGATAAAATGCCTGTCAATGATCCGATAATAACGAAAAAATATCAACCCGAAAAAAGCCATTATGGGATTGATTTAGCGGGGAAAAGAGGTGATTCAATTTATGCTGCGGCTTCCGGTGTTGTGAAAAGTGTTAGTAATAATGATTCGGTATTTGGCAAATGTATGGTTATTGATCACCTGAACGGATATGAAACTTTTTATGGGCACAATTCGAGAAATATCGCCAAAAAGGGTTATTTTGTGAAAAAGGGTAAAAAAATTGCGGAAATCGGGAAATCAGGTCAGAGCTCTGCTCCGCATTTGCACTTTGAAATAAGATACGAGGGACAAAGAATTAATCCAACAAAATTTATAAAATAAATGGAGAAATATTATGAAAAGCACCAATAAAAAGTTAAACACAATAATCGGTTCGGATTCCAAAATAATTGGAGACATAGAATCGCAAGGAAGTATTCACATTGACGGCGAAATACAGGGTAATGTTATTGCAAAAAACTTAATTACAGTCGGGAAATCCGCAAAAATTACGGGAAATATTCGGACGGTAGAAATAGTTGTAAGTGGAAAAATCGAAGGGAATATATTCGCAAAAAAGGAAATTGAATTAAAGAACAAATCCGTAGTAAAAGGAGATATCAGCACAAAAATGCTTACAATTGAAACTGGAGCAATGTTGGATGGAAAATGCTCTATGGAATCGGTTGAAGTAAACAAATTGTCAGATGAAAAATCAGATTAAAAAGAACCCGAAATATTTTACGGAAATTTTTATGGGACTAAGTCTGGTCGCTCACCTTGGCTCCACGATGGTAATTTGTATTGTCGGTTTATTTTTTTTGGGACTCTATATTGATAAAAAATTCCAAACAAGTGGTATTGCGATAATAATAGGCATAGTTTTGGGCGTCATAACAGGTGCGGTAGGATGTTACAGAATAATCAAAAATAGCGAGAAAAATGATGAGTCCGAGCATTAAGAAATATGTTTTTCGTATTTTCAAACTAATTTTCTTGACAGAGATACTTTCCTTTCTGCTTTTCATAGAAAATTATCCTATTTGGTTAGGATATGTGCTTGGTTCTTTGGCAAGCTTTGGAAATTTTTATTTTCAAGCAAAGAATACTGAAAATTTGAGAGAAATTGCCCCATCAAGTGCCAAAGCAAATGTGTTCAAAAATTTTTATTTGAGATATTTAGTTCTAATAATTGTGGTTGTTATTATATTGCAATTTATAAATGTGAATATTATCGCTCTTTTTGTTGGATTAATCGCAGTTCAGTTATCAATCGGTATTAATCAAATTTTGGAGAATTTGTATAGTAAAGAAAAATAGAAATATGAAATCAAAAAAGAAAAAAATATTGTATGTTTTTCTGATAATTTTTTTAATTGAAGCCGTAATTTCAATCGGTCTAAATTATAAGCTACAGATTGGGTTTGATGAGGGAAAATTTGTAATCAGAAATGTTGAAGCCAAAGAGAATATTCAGGAAAAAATTCACGAAGAATTTCAGACTGACAAAATTATTCAAATCGCCGGTAAATTTCCCATAAACTGGAATGTAATACGCGTAATACTTGTTGTGGATATTTTGTTGTTACTTTTTGCAATATCGATTTATCGCAAGGCTCGACTAATTCCATCCAAAATGCAGATTATTGCAGAAGAGACGTATTCTTTCTTCCGTACACTCGTAACGGAAACTATTGGTAAGGACAAAGTTTATTTCACACCTTACATTATTACCTTGTTTTTCTTTATTTTCTTGTGTAATATTATCGGAATAATTCCAATTCCGGGAAATATGGAACCAACACGTAATTTGAATGTACCGCTTGGTTTGGGAATAATGGTAATATCCATTGTGCATTTTTCGGCAATCAAAGCAAAGGGTTTTGGAAAGTATCTAAAGGATTTTGCCGAACCAATGCCATTTATGATTCCGTTAAATATTATGAGTGAACTCGGAAGCTGCGTATCAATTTCTTTCCGACTGTTTGGCAATATTCTCGGGGGAGCGATTATTATTCTTGTAGTTTCCAATCTAACCAGATTTATCCTTTTACCGGTTGGTTTGAATCTATTTTTTGGATTATTCATTGGCACGGTGCAGGCTTTTGTTTTTACAATGTTGGCGCTTTCGTACACAGCCGTTGCAATTAAGTAAAGGATGCAGATGTTAAATACAACAGTTTATATCGCTTCTTATTTGGGTGCTGCTCTCGCGGTAGGGCTTTCATCCATTGGTGCCGGAGTTGGAGAAGGAACTATTGCAGCTCAGGCAAATTATTCGATTATGCGGCAACCGAAAGCCAATGATACTTTGCTAAAAACAATGCTTATCGGGCAAGCAATCACGGAAACCGGTGCGATTTTTAGTTTGGTAATCGCAATGCTACTTTTATTTGGTGGGATGGGTGATCCTGCAAATGGCATTCAAGGTATAGCCTCTCTTTTTGGGGCAGGTTTGGCAATTGGTGCCGGAACGCTTGGAGCCGCTTTGGGAAACGGATATACCGGTTCTGAAGCGTGTAAGGGAATTGCTCGATACCCGCGAAATTCAAAAGGACTTACTGCAAATATGCTTATCGGACAAGCTCTTTCTCAAACCTCAGCAATTTTTGCTCTCGTTATCTCAATGCTGCTGCTGTATTCTACTCCTGCCGGTAACAGTCTCGTAAAAACCATGGCATATATTGGGGCTGCCTTTGCCATAGGTTTCGGGACATTCGGTCCCGCATTGGGTATCGGAGTTGTGGCAGGCAAAACTGTGGACGGAATTAGTAAATTTCCAATGCAATCTTCAACCCTGATCAGAACAATGTTCGTCGGGGCTGCTGTTTCGGAATCAACCTCAATTTATTCTTTAGTAATTGCATTTTTGCTGATTTTTGTGGTATAAATAATTCAGTCCACTTAAGAAACCCCTGAAGTGGTTAAATAGCTGTGATTCATTGTTTACCCACAGTTAATCAGTCAGCAGACAGAGTAAACAACTGTGGGCTTCTAACTTACGTGTTAACAGTTATATAAATATGATAGAAGTCCACGATTTTAATCGTGGATTTAAAAAACAAGCTACATAATTGAACCGTTTTATTTATCCCGCCTGCCCAGTGAAATCTTTTTTTTTCGATATTTCATTCGGGTGAAATGCTTTTATCTTTTTTATTTAACTGGGAACGGTTTTTTAAGTGGACTCGTATTTATTTTTCAGCATAACGAAAATTTATTTTCTTCTTACTGGAATTTATCCGATTAAATTGCAGAACACTAAAATTGTTGTTAAAAACCAGAAATTTAGATTGAACTTGGATCATTAAAGTTGTCTATACTAAATCATTTAAACTTATAGAAAATAATTTATGAAATAGTAATTTTTAATTCACCCAAAACATGTTTTCACAAAAATTAATATCCGCAGCAATTTCAATTCTAAGCCTGCTAATTTGCACGGTAGCACATTCTTCCACTTTGCAAGAAGCCTTTGCTGCCGCTCCTTCCGCCGGCGAATACGATAAATATCTGGAGCTTGAAACCGGAATGATTTACACAGGCGGACTTCTCATCGGAAAAATATTTGATCCGATCACTGCCGAATTATCTAATGAGCAGGGAGTGGATGTTAAAATTTGCGGGAATGGAGCAATTCTTGATTTAAATGGAGAGCAGATTTGTATTTCATATTGCGAAAATAAGTTGGACATTGATAACTGCATTATCATAAATGGAAATATTCGATATCGTGGGATAAACCTTCCGGATGAAGAGATTTTCCCAACCGGAACTGTCGAATATTGCACTTTTTACACTCCGCAAGATTACGCTATAAGATTGCAAGGAGCAGGCGGAAATATCACTATCGAGAGGAATATATTTGTTGATGCGATTGATACCGGCTATGATTTTACTTATATAAATGGTAATCCAATGGAATGGCTGCCTACCGGTGCAAATGTGGCGATCAGTTTGTTTTATGGAACTTACGGAATTCCGGTATTGTTGGACAATTGGTCTTTTCATTATGACGAAATCGCAAACGCAGATAATTGCAGACATTTTGTTGCCCTTTGTGAATATGGCTGAACACCACCGGAAGTGGTCAGTTGGGCTGCTCAATATAATATCATCGGAATCGATCCGCAACTGATTGATCCGGAAAACGGTGATTATCGAGTCTATCCGGGAACGGCAGCAGAAGAATATGGCTGCCAGATATTTCCTGCTGATTTGCGTTATCAAGAGGGAAATTCCAGTTTATCATCTACGATTTTTGGAGAAAATAATGCGAGAAATTCAATTACTATTTCGGGTGTGATTGAAACAAATGCAATCTGGGATGTGGACACTGTGAAAGTGGTTGGAGACATAGAAATTGCAGACGGAGTTACGCTAACGATTGCAGGCGGGACGAGAGTAGAATTTATGGGTTTTTATTCTATTTCGGTGCAAGGGTGCATTTTGGCTCTCGGGGAATCGCAAGAACAGATTCTTTTTACATCAAAAAATCCTGAATTTTTCTCTTTTGATCATACCACGATTGGAGCATGGGCTGGAATAAAATTTATACACACGTCTCCGTTAAATCAAACATCCGTATTCACAAATTGTATTTTTGAATATTCAAAATCCATTTTAGGTACCAAAAAAGGGGGAGCAATATCCGTTTACAATGTTTCGAGACTTAAAATAATTAGCTCAATCTTTCGCAACAATTTTGCAGATTACGGCGGAGCGATTAGTTTTGAATATCAATCAGCTCCAATAATATTTGGAAATTTATTCAGAAAAAATTATGCCTTCTTAGGTGGATCCCCTGTTTACTGCTCATATTCTTATCCAAAGATTACAAATAACACGATTACCGGAAATGTAGTTCTCAACGAAGATACATTTTATAAAACAGGAGCCATTCAAACATTCATCTCCAAACCAAAAATCATAAATAATATCATTTGGGGAAACAATTCAAATTATTATGAGCCTTTTCAATTAGTCTGGTGTAAGGGATTTTATACAAATTATAATGATATTGAGTTTGGAAATGACGGGAGCGGAAATATTGAGACTGATCCGCTTTTTTTTGGAAGTGGTTCCTATCCCTTTTCATTACAGGAAAGTTCTCCATGTATAAATAGCGGAATAGTGGACACAACGGATTTGTTTATCTATCCCGAAGATTTGGCTGGCAATAATCGTATTTATGAAAATCAAATTGATATGGGAGCCTATGAATGGAATGGTTATGCAATTTCCGAGCCCGAGTATCCTGCGAGCGAAATTGAGGTGTCGAATTACCCGAATCCGTTTTGTAGTTCTACTACGATTTCTTTTAATTTAGCCACGAATTCACACGAAGGAGCACGAATAATAATTTACAATATAAAAGGGCAATTGGTGAAAACTTTGGAGTGCATTAACCGTGTTAATGCAAAAACTGCACGGTCATTTTACTCTATAACTTGGAATGGAAAAGACAGCAACAATCAATCGGTTGCACCGGGAATTTATTTTTATAAGATAAATGCGGGTGATAAAACGGTTTGCAAGAAGATGATTTTGATGCGTTAAGTAATAAAATATTTAAGAGGAAATAATATGACAAAATACACAGAAATAGACCTGAATAATATTAATACATATTCAGTAAAAGGCAGAAAAAGCATAGTCCATATCAGTGATTTTATCAAACTTGATGAAAAAATATCTACAAAAAATTTTATAAAATCGCTTCCGAATATTTTAAAAGCAAAAGATTTGAGGGAGCTTCTCGGGCATTGTTCTGATGCGATGGATTCCCATAAACCGATAATCATGATGCTCGGTGGTCATACTATCAAGTGCGGACTCTCTCCGCTTTTTATTAGAGCGATTGAAAACGGTTTGATAGACACGATCGCAGTGAACGGCTCTGTTTGTATTCACGATTTTGAAATTGCTATGTTCGGTAAAACTTCCGAGATCGTGGATACTGCAATAGAAGACGGTTCTTTTGGTATGGGCGAAGAAACCGGACGCATATTAAACGAAACCATTACAAATGGATACAAAAATGGACTGGGCTACGGTGAATCAATCGGAAAATATATTTTTGAACAAAAACCGGAGTTTTGGGAGTATAGTCTTTTGGCAAAAGCCTATCAGCATAATGTTCCAATAACTGTGCATGTAGGAATTGGTACGGACATAATTCACCAGCATAAACAGTGCAATGGCGAAGCAGCCGGCGGCGCAAGTTATCGGGATTTTAAAATATTTGCAAACAGAATAAAAGATCTGAATGAAGGTGGCGTTCTCCTAAATTTTGGCTCTGCTGTGATCTTACCGGAAGTTTTCCTGAAAGCTGTAACGATCGTTCGCAATCTCGGTTTTCCTTTGCAAAAATTCTACACAGCGGTTTTCGATATGAATTTGCACTATCGCCCCTTGATTAATATTACGAAACGTCCTACAAGTATGGGCGGGAAGGGATATTATTTCATCGGGCATCACGAGATAATGATTCCTTTGTTCTTTTTGTCTTTGCTGGAAAACTTGAATCAACTCCCGTGAGAGGACTCACGGGCTACATTTTTTCCGTTTTCAGTTTTTGTGCAATTCGTGGACAATATATTTTCTCCTCTCTTTTTACTTGCAAATGCCGTTTTGGAAAAACGGATTACGGATTTCTTTCAGTTCCAAATGGCACACGATTCCCATCGAGCTATTATCTTTGCGAAAGTTTTGCTGACAGCTAAATCATAATTACAAAATTGTTCAATTGGATTAT
>JAYEKN010000049.1:0-5406 GCA_034661015.1 Candidatus Cloacimonadota bacterium | reverse complement strand
GCAAACGAAATTGTGGTAGATTCTGTAAACGGATTGGGAAAATTAGTAAGATTATTGATGCTGGTTATTTCTGGTTCAGGTGTAATGGAACTTCCTAAATCTTCAAAATTAATTTTTACTTGCATATATTTGATATTGCCACCCAAATCTTGACTCAAAGAGAAATCGTCATAATATCCGATCGTAACGAGTCCCCAGCCATTTCCGAGATTTTCAATATTTCTGTAAATTGTGGGATAAACGGTGCACTCATCTTCGAAATTGTAATTGGGATTGTTTATATCAGTAACTTGTATCGGAGCAGTCCAAGTTTCTCCATCGTCATTTGAAGCGGAAAGAAAAATCAGAGGATGTTCGTCATAAGCACTAAAACCGGGCAATCCGATGGAATTCATATAATGATAAGTTCCGTCAACCCAAAGCTGAACCATCCATCCTTCTTCGATGTTTGCAGCCTGCTTTTGTATATTTTCATGAAATAACATATCTCCGATATCTCCGGAAGAAGACCAGCCCTGACAATAATATAAAATCGTATCACCGGTTGCTTCATCGATCTCCCAAGGAACACTGTGCCCACCGGGATCATCACCACCGAGTTTGGGAACATTCCGGAAACTAAAACCATCATCGTAATTCCATGTTAATTGGGCTTGGGGTAAATATTCGGGAAAAAAATAAAAACTAACTTCTTCCTCAGTACCATAACTTTGAACATAGGGCCAGTGAATATTTCCTTGAGAATCGAAAATCCCTGTACTTTTTGAAGCTACACACCAAACCTCAATAGATTCAAGCAAATTTCCGCTGTTATTTACAAAGCCAGGAATATTTTCTACGGAATAAAGCGGTTCACCGGTTCCATATAAATCTTCGTCATTCCATGAAGTTCCATAATCATCTGATATCCAGACAAAAGGACCATTCTCTACAGGTGCAGGATTACCTGATAAATTAGCAGCCTTTCCCAACATAGCAACTCTTCCGGGATTATTGTAATCTATCGCAAAACTTAAATTCATTGGTCTGATATCATTTACCCACCAATTTGTCATAGGATAAACAGCAGTCCAATTCTCAAAATTAAAAATTGGTTCCAGCACATTCGGTTCGTTGATGTTTTCTATATCCATATACATTATTCGGGGAACGTCACAGGGATTGCCTTGGGGGGAATAAGAATAATTTCGAGAAATCAGATATATTCGAATATAATTTTCACCTTCAGGAGAGGGCCCGGAGTATAATTGAGGCCAAATAAATTCATGATATGCTGGTGGGGGAGGGGGGTAAAATCCCATCTCGTGCCAATTGCCGGGGATATTTTGTAGATTAAATTGATCATATGAGATTCCCACACCATATCCGGTTGCTGCGTCACTCTGGTGCCAGACTCCCAGAGGATTTCCGCTGGAAGGGTGCATACACATATCACCATATCCTTGCCAGATATCTTCTTCGGTTATAGTTCCAAAATCATTGAGAGAGCCATTAGCATTAATATAAGCCCAATATTGTCTTCTGTTCGTGGTTGGTTGGTTATCCGGTGTTGCATGCCAAGTCATATAATAGCCATCACCGTTTTCCGTTTGTTTCACAATTTGAAATCCCACATAAGAAAAGGGCATATAATCATACCAACTTGTCATAATGGTTACCGGATAAGTTATGAATTCCCATTCCGGAGTTGTGTAAGCTCCGCAATCATCCGTGTAGGGTAAAACAATTTCCTCACGAGATTGTTCGGTTTTGATTGGTTTGAAATTATTAGCGACTTGCTTCTGAAATTCTGCTGTTAATATTGTAGCAGAAGTTAGAAAGAGGATTAAAATAAGTGAGAATACAAGAAAGTTATTTCTTCTTGTTTGTGAGATGAATCTTTTTTGCGTATTCATAGCTTCCTCCTATGTTTTTTGTTTTTGCGCAGTTGCGGATTTTTGTGAACTTGAAAACATAAAAAGTTTGAAATATACAAACTTCTTAATGCCAATTGAAGTTTTCTTGTTTCCATTAGTTCGCCCTAAATATTTGATGAATGATTTATTACCAATAATCAAGGAAAATGCATTTCAATCTGTTGAAAAGCAATAAGAAAAATTTATTATTTCAATAAAAGGTTAGAGCTTAAATATTTTGTCAAGTTTTGGGCAGATATTATTTATAAATACATACTCGTTTTTGATTATTAAGTGCTTTTGGGTGTTGGGCGTCCGGACTTGGATGCTTAATCTTGAGCACAACATTGGATTATGCATAATGGAAAAATCAAAAAGGTTGACAAGATTATTTCGGATTATCAAATTAATGTTATGTCAAAAATAAATATGGGTTTAACCGGCAATTTAAAGCTTGAGCAAAAGCAAAGGCTTTCACCCCAAATGCTCATTTCTGCGGAACTTATTCAAAAGCCGATTCAAGAACTTGAACAGGCTTTGCGAAGGGAGTTGAGTATTAATCCCTTCTTAGAAGACACACTCGAATATGAAGATTTTAGCGATGAGTTAGAATCATCCGAAGATGAAGAATTGTCTCAATCGGAAGAGGGAGATCTTGCAGATAAGATTCAGGAAGTAAACGAAATACTGAACGATATGGATAATTTGCAAAATGGTTCTTGGGAATATGAACGAGCGGATAAATCTCGGGCTAATTTGGAAAAGTATGAGGGATTTGAGGTAGAAATAGAAAAATTTTGGGAAAATTTTCGTGAAGATGCAAAAGAGATTGCCACAAATAATGAAGAGATAGAATTTATTAAGGGAATTTTAAATAGTATTGACCATGTCGGACGTCTGACAACTCAATTGGAATATTTAATCAGCGAAACTTCCATATCAATGGACAGGGCGATTGCAATTCATAAAAGTATAATGTCTCTTTACCCCAGAGGGATCGGCGCTCGCAATCTTGAAGAATGCCTTATTGCTCAGCTTGAACAGATTCAACTTCTCGACGAGCTTCTTGTTTCCGTAATCAGGAATGACATCAAACTGCTTGAGAATAGAAAATATAAAAAAATTGCCCTGAAACACAGGGTTCCCATTGAGCGTATTAAGGAAATAAATAAGATTATTTCACAAATGGACCCACGCCCGGGAAGCCGAATTAGCACCGGCACCCCATCTTACATAAAACCGGACATTATTGTGAAAAAGATAGATGGGGACATTCGGGTTTTCATCAACGAAACTTTTATACCGGAAATTCGAGTTAATCAACATTTTGCTCGAAAATTGCTAAATAAAAGTGGGGGAAATGCGGACACTATAAAATATATCAAAGACAAACTCCTCTCAGCCCAAAATTATGTAAAAGCTCTATGGATGCGACAGGAAACTCTCGAAAGTATTGCCCATGAGATAGTGAGGCAACAGCCCACATTTTTTAAAGATGGAATAAAAACATTGCATCCGATGACTTATGATGATATTGCCGGTAAGGTAAACCGTGATATTTCCACTGTTTGCCGGGTGGTAAAAAGTAAATTTGTGGACACCCCAAATGGAGTTTTTCCGTTAAAATGGTTTTTTACAAGTAGTGTGAGCAATAATTCTTCTCAAGCTGTAAAACGGTTAATTGAAGAAATAATTAAATCCGAGGATAAGTCTATGCCATATAGCGACAGGATAATAAGGAACAAGTTGGAAGAACAACAAATCAAAATATCTTTGCGTGCAGTTACAAAATATCGAAACATGATGGGAATTCCGACAAGCAGGCTTAGAAGGGGATAGTTTCATCATTTGGTTAGATGGAATTTAAATTACTAAAAACCTTTATCCTAACGCACTGCTTCCGCCACTTTTTTGATTAAAAAAATAGGGTTTTATATTTACAAAAAAAAATTACTTTTTGATTGGTTTTTGTTTTTTTAATTATCAATTATCAAAAGAGAGCAATCTATGATCCAAGATCTGTTTGACAAAAAGGCTGACGTAGATAACAGATTCAAGCCGTTGCCGGAGAGAATTCGTCCTCAAACTCTCGCTGAATTTGTGGGGCAGCAAAAAATTTTGAAAAAAAATTCAATTTTGAGGAATATTATTGAGAAAAATCAATTAACCTCTTTAATTTTTTGGGGACCTCCAGGCACTGGTAAAACAACTCTCGCAAAAATAATCGCTAACAAAACCGATGCGAATTTTCTCGTTTTCAGTGCGGTTCTTTCGCGAATTACCGAAGTTCGCAAAGCAATGCAACAAGCCGAATTCACATTGAAATCCAAGAACAAAAAAACGGTTCTTTTCATTGACGAAATTCACAGATTTAACAAAGCACAGCAGGACGCTTTTCTCCCTTTCGTAGAAAAGGGAGTGGTTACTTTGATCGGAGCAACCACGGAGAATCCCTCTTTTGAAGTTATTTCACCGCTTCTTTCGAGATGCAGAGTTATTGTTCTGGAAAAATTATCGGAAGATGATATTTTCCAAATTCTTACTCGTAGTTTTAACCACCCAAAAAGCGAAATTGCCGAGTACAAAAAATTATTCGACAAAAAAATATTTCACTATCTCAGCCAATATGCAGCTGGTGATGCCCGAGTTGCTCTGAATGGAATTGATATAATTATCAAGGCGTATGGTGATGAAAAAGATTCCCTGAACGTGGAACAGATCAAAGTTCTTTTGGAGAAAACTGATCTTTTTTACGATAAAAACAAGGAAGAGCATTACAATATAATTTCCGCTTTGCATAAATCGTTGCGAGGGAGTGATCCGCAGGCTGGGATCTATTGGTTAGCAAGAATGCTGGAAGCAGGCGAAACCCCGCTCTATATCGTTCGACGGTTGATCCGTTTCGCATCCGAAGACGTGGGATTAGCAGACCCGAATGCCTTAGTTCAGGCTATCGCTACGAAAGACGCAATTCATTTTCTCGGAATGCCGGAGGCGAATACTGCCCTAACACAGTTGGTGGTTTATCTTGCAACTGCTCCCAAAAGCAATGCTCTATATTCAGCCTACAAAAAAGCATCTGATGATGCAAAAAATACAAGCCATCTTCCTGTGCCATTGCATATCAGAAATGCACCTACAAAATTGATGAAGAATTTGGATTACGGTAAAAATTATAAATACGCCCCTAATTACGAAAATTCCTATTCTTACCAAAAATGTTTCCCGAATAAGATGACGGAAAAAAAATATTATGAACCTTCAAAATTCGGTTTTGAGAAGGAGATAAAAAAGCGATTGATCTGGTGGCAAAAGCAAAAGGAAAAGAGTGAGGAAGGGGAATAAAACAATTATAGTCCACGAAATACACGGAAAAACACGAAAAAGATAATAAATGCAAAAGAGTAATTCGCTGAAAGCGATTGATAAATCTGATTTATCGCCTTTCAGGGAATAAAACAATTATAGTCCACGAAATACACGGAAAAACACGAAAAAGTTTTGTGATGAA
>JAYEKN010000048.1 GCA_034661015.1 Candidatus Cloacimonadota bacterium | reverse complement strand
AAAAAAATTATGAATAACATATTTTGTACAATATGTTAATTCCTATCCATTAAATGCCTGCATTTTTTTTGTAAAGTACCCTTGACTTTATAGCCAGTTACGTCCAACATGCTGTAATTATAAGCCGAATATTTACCACAACAAAATTAGAAAATCTATGATTACAGTCGTTTAAACGGAGTTTGATATATAAAAATCATCATGGCTTCCAATGGCAATGTTCATAGAAAATCGGCAATTATTAAACAGAAATCAGGAGTTTTGTTATGTTTAAACCTAAAAATGTCATGGAAATTTTTAAGCTCCTTGACAAATCAAATTGCAGAGAATGCGGGGAAAAAACCTGTCTGGCTTTTGCCTCTGCTGTTTTCCAGGGCAGGAAAAATATTGAGGAGTGTCCCAGGCTTGATGAAAAAGTGTGTGCAGACTTTTTTTTAAAAAAAGAAAAGCAAACTCTGATTGAAAACAATCAGGAAGAAAATCTGAAAATTTTAAAAAATAAAATTACCAGGATTGACCTTGCAAAAAGAGCCGAGGAGATTAAAGCAAAATTTTCTGGTAATAAACTGGCTCTTAAAATATTTGGTAAAGAGTTTAGTGTGGATCAGCATGGTCAACTCTATTCTGATATACATGTTAATCTATGGGTTGCAATTCCTTTTTTTTATTACATACTTTATGGAAAAGGCATGCCCGTCTCAGGGGAATGGGTTTCCTTCAGAGAACTTAAGGATGGTCCGCCAAGGCATAATTTTTTTCAAAAACGATGCGAAGAACCCATGAAACAACTGGCAGACAGATATCCTGACCTGTTTAACTATATTGTCCGCATTTTTGGAGGGAAAAAAGTTGAACAACAGTATCAGTCAGATATATCAGTGGTTCTGTATCCTTTTCCCAGGGTTCCCATTATGCTGTGCTATTGGAAAGCTGAAGATGGTCTTGATTCAAGCCTGAATATTTTTTTTGATAAAACAGCTGACAAAAATCTTAATAGTGAGGTTATCTTTACCATGGGATCTGGTATAACCCAGATGTTTGAGAAAATTATCCGGAAACATGGTTTTCAAGATATTTAAAATA
>JAYEKN010000047.1 GCA_034661015.1 Candidatus Cloacimonadota bacterium | reverse complement strand
TAAGCGAATGAGAAGTCTTAAGGCAAGTTAACAAGTAACCAGCGTCCCGTATGCTTCCCTATTTTTTAGTATAGGCGTTTAAGATTAAAAGGATAGTTGATATTATCGCCGAAATGATCCCGACCCAAGTTTTATCTCCAAAAATTGCTACAAATATGCCAGTTGTGGTTAAAGCAGATAAGATAATCTGAGATAATTTTATTCTGCTATTTCTCTTTTCAAGAATATCGGAGCACTTTTCATGGGTTTTATGAGTCCAAACAACACGACCATAACATTCCCTAATTTGAGCCTCAACGATTTGATTTTTAGAGATATCGTTCACGTCGCCCTCTCCAATTTATAACTTTCAAAAAAAATTTACAGTGAAGCCGAACGCCAAGGATAACTTGATGAAAAAGCAAACAAAATATGGCTAAAAAGCGAAGAAAGATCGATAAACAACAAATTTTGTAGAAAACAAAAAACGGCCAGGCTTTTTCAGTCAGAGTTCATCCGTTTGTTGGGCAATCTATTGATTTTAATGACAGTTATAGACGTTGAACTTTGGAATAAAGAGCGGGCAAGGCATTTTGTCGTAATCTGAATTTAGTGCCGTGATTGTGGCCTGTTCGAGCATCAAAATCTATGAGGATCTGCCCATTTTCTATTGATTCAAGAAAGTTCTCAAGTGAAAGACATTGCAATATCATTATATCGCTGTAGAAAAAATGAGTTTTCCCATCAATTTTCTTTGTTTCCGCCTGTACATAAAAGCAATTAAGCAGTTTTGTGCCGGCTTTATGGAAAAGATCATTAAAACCCCAATATGGTTGCGGATTCAATTCATCCAGGCCGATTCTATCTTTTACAGATTTTAGCCATTCCGAATGTCTATTATCTACCGTACCGGCATCAAATGAAATGAGGATTTTTTTCTCATTCCTATCAACAACGACTTTGAAACCTCTATCACTTCTTGATAAACCGTGTATCGTTTGTCGAAAACTCATTTCATTGCCGGAATATTTATTGCCGGCAAGTTGATGCGCCCAGCCATATTTAGGCAATAGTATTTGAGGCACAAATTTTAAAGCTCTTGGTGA
>JAYEKN010000046.1 GCA_034661015.1 Candidatus Cloacimonadota bacterium | reverse complement strand
AGATGAAAGAGCATGAGAGATTAGAGCGAGAGATTGGCAAAGCAAGAATGGAAATTGATAAAGAGGTTGCCTGATTCCGATTCTGCACCGCAAAACCTCTGATGTTTTAAAACAAAAAAAGGCTATAATTATAGTTGGTTGGGTTTTATTTTGCTATGTAACCGAAGGGGCGGAGCTGGGTAGAGTGTTGAAAAAAAGAGAGCTTTTCGAATCCAATTTCTAAAGAATCATTCAATTCAAAACTCAAAATTTTAGTTAAGCAGTAAGTAAAGAGGGGTGCAGTTGAAAAAAAAGGGGCTTATTGATGAATAACCTTACAAAAAACCTGCCAGCGTCCCCGCCCATTAATCAGGAATTGGCCTAACTGTTCCGTAAAACAACACCCGGATGAAACCTGGCAAATCTTCTCAGAAAAAAATAGAAACGCATGAAATCATGGATGTCCCCCTGGATACTGCATGTTAAGTCCTGCCGGTAATCCAAAAACAAACAACTTCTTTGAAATTCTTCAATCATTACAGCGCAACGAAGGAGTGGAACTATTGGTTACGGCCCGCCATCATTCGGATGCAGGGATTCATGGTTTTGCTCAGTAAAGAATCTTGTCAATTTCATAAATCCTGTCAAACGAAAGGTCTGCGGCGGTTCGACAAACAAAAAACGGAAAAAAGAGGTTTTAAACTAACATAAATATCAATTAGATATAGAGTTATTTACTTATTTATGGACGTCCCGCAGAGTCCCCCTCCCTGAGAAGCTAAGAAGTTTTGGGCTTTGGGTTGAAGAAAATAGTTTTGAGTGAGTTTTATGGCAAAAAAAGATAAAATAAAATATTGGCTTAAAACTTCCGATCAAGATTGGAAAGTGGCGAATCATTTGTTTGAAAAGAGAGATTACTCTTATGCATTGTTTTTTGGTCATTTAACAATCGAAAAAATATTAAAGGCCGTTTTTATTGATAAAAAGGACAAAACACCGCCATTTTCGCATAATCTTGTATATCTTTCTGAAAAAGCCGGGTTGGAATTGAATGATGAAAATTTGGAATTGCTTGAGGAGGTTTCGGATTTTAATCTTGAAGCAAGA
>JAYEKN010000045.1 GCA_034661015.1 Candidatus Cloacimonadota bacterium | reverse complement strand
TTTTACTCCAAAACAAAGAAAAATATCACGGATATTTTACTCCAAAGGGTACGACTTGGGTTTCACACTCCACGCGAAAAAAAAAGCCCCGATCATAACGATCGAGGCTCTTGTTTATAGATTACTGACGACTATTTCATTAGCAACATTTTCTTTGTTGCGGAATAATTTTCAGTTTTGATTTTGTAGAAATAAAGTCCGTTCGGGATATTTGTTGGATTCCAAACAGCAATACCGTTTTCACCGGTTACAGAATCCACTCTTTGTCCGAGAATATTATAGATATTAATTTCAACCGGTTCTTGGGGAGCAGATTGAATATTATATTTGAATGTTGTGGTAGAAGTTACAGGATTTGGGAAATTGTAAATAGAATTCAGATTTTGCGGATTGGGTTCATTAACGCCAACGTCGGTATTTACAACTGCACGCATCATCATATTTTGCGGAACACCCATAGTATAGTCGAACCATTGTCCTGAAGTATATTGCCAACTACGATTATAAGCAGTTCCATTTTCATCTACACCGATCAAATTTTCCGCACCGGTTTCTATCCAACCAACATAAAAATCGCCACTGTAAATTGTTGGTCTATCACCTTCCGGTATTGTAACAACAGTCCAGCTATTGGCTTGGATACTTGAAGTACTAACTGCTATGGTTTCAACAATTTGAGTGCCGGGTTTTCCGTCAGGTCCATCATCATCCCAAATAGCGAGGGCAACTGTTTGCTGTACTTGAGTAAGATATAATTTTACTCTCAACAAAGAAACGGGATAAGTATCGGGAGTCATTCGAACTGCAAGTCTATCACCCATTGTGCCGGAATTATATCCTGTTTCTGCGGAATCATCATCATAGATAATTTCTTCGGCAGTTGCAATTTCAACATAAGCAGATGCTTCATTTGTATAATCACTTTCATCCATACCATAAACAGCGGTTACCACATAATAATTTGTAGCACCTGTTTCCGGGTCGGGATGAATATATGATGTATCAGCTGCGGGAACTGTTGCCACAATATCGTAAGGTCCGCCTGATTCGAGAGAGTGAAAAATATTATACTCAGTCAAATCACGTGAACGAGATGCATTGTTCTGAATTTGAGCAATTTCTCCATCGGAGTTTTCAATATAAGCAGCGGTATTCCAATTATAGTCAAAGCCTTGTGTAGAAATATCCTGAAATCCGCTTCCGAGATTCGCCCATAAACCATTTTGAGCAGGACCTGCATCATAACCGGCAGGATAACCGTTTGGTTGACCGGAATCAACCTGATTCATATGATAACCGATCCAGTATATTGTACCACTTTCTACAGTTACCGAAACATCAAGGTCTATTTCATTCCAATCATTTATAGTAGGAGATGGAACATCTTGTTCCAAAACCAAGGAAGCATTTGCCCCGGTCCAAATGCAGACTGAATAAATAGCAGTTTCAGAAGTAGGATAGAATTTGATCTTTGTAATTTCACCATCAGCATAAGGAAGCATGTCGGTTGCAGAAAATTTGCTGGCTGCATCCCATTCACCCGGATTGGTTAATCCCAGAGAACCGGCATTCTCACCATTATCCCATCTGATCCAACCTTCAGAACCGCTGGGAGGAGGACTCCAAAATAATTGAACAGTTAGATCTGCAAGGGCTTCTGCATATAGATCTTCCGGGGGAAGAACAGGTGCGGAGACGTATGTATATTTAAACATTCCACCTGTAAACTGATCCAGTGTAAAACCACCGGCGTATCCACATTCATCGTTTGCCCAATCAGTTGCCAAAAATTGTGTACCTTCTGTTCCATCGTATATCGTCCAATTTGCTCCACCATCCAAACTATAGGACGCACCGGAAACTCCGGCTGCTGCCCCGGTACTTACATACATATTGTCAGTTCCGGGTACATAAGACATATCGTTTGTATAGCATGATCCGTTGTAATTAAGAAATGTCCAAGTTTCACCGCCATCGGAAGTTTCATAAAGTGTGCCGGTAGTGCCAGCTCCTTTATCCTGTAATAATCCGTTCATAGAATCTTTGAACCAAATAGTAACATAGGTGAGTGATCCAACAGGATTACAGACTGTCCAGTTATAACCCATATCTGTAGATTTGAAGACTCGACCTTTATTAGTTCCCCACCAAATTGTTTCGCCAACTACATCATAATAGCCGACGATTCCAAATTCACCATTTATCGGAGCGGGAATATTTGCCTGTGGAACTCGTGTCCAGTTTTCACCACCATCGGTAGTTGTGTATAATTCATAATATCCACCGACCGGATCACCTTGAGCAAAGCCATCGTTTTCATTCCAGAAATGAACAACATTGGCAAAGCTGACAGGATTTGTGTACATGCTTGCATGACCTTGGCGAGCCCAATTTTCGCCTCCATCAGAAGTGTGATAAATTCCACCTGGACTTCCGGAGTGCATCGGGCACCATGCTTTTTGGTCATCAAGTGCAAAAACCATTGCAGGCTCCAAATTCGGGTCGGTTACATCAATTTCTCCTGCAACCCAAAGTTCACCACCATTTACGGTGCGGGTGAATTCATGTACAGATCCTCCACCACCGGAACCATCATAGGCTGTTGCCCAGACAATGTTTTCATCCACAACATTCATAAAATTAATACCGCGAGATGTTTCTGAAAATCCGGAGGCTTGTTCGACCCAGCCATAATCCCGAGTCTCATCCTGAATCTGATTGTGAGAATTCAACGTTATGCACTGTGAGGGGTGCTCATTATTTGCAAAAAGAGCGGCTGTGAATAGCACCAAACTCATTGCAAATAAAATTGTCATAATTTTTTTCATACTTTTCCTTTCTTTAAGTTTTCTCAATCATTATAAAATTCTCAGATCAAAAAACCTTATTGTTTCATTGTTTTAATATTTCTCATTTGTATTTCATAGAAGTCAGTGTCAAGTTTATCAAAACTTCCAACCGAATTGAACGACAGAAAATTTAGAGAATGATAGCCAATCTATTCTCCGATAAGTTTCGAGTAAGCGTCGGCAGTAAGCAAATTTCCAAGTTCATCCATATTTGTTATTTCCATTTTCACGATCCAACCTTCATCGTAAGGGCTGGAGTTAATAAGTTCAGAATCATCTTCAAGGTCATCGTTTATTTCCAGCACGATACCGCTAATAGGGGAATAAATTTCTTCTACGGCTTTAACAGCTTCAATCGTAGCCAATACATCTTCCTGGTCAATTTCATCTTTGATTTCCGGCAGCTCAACGAATACGATATCACCGAGTTCGTGTTGGGCATAATCGGTAATTCCAATAGTTGCTATTTTTCCTTCTACTTTTACCCATTCGTGAGTTTCGGTATATTGCAAATCTTCTTTAATCATTTTTCACCTCTTTTGTTTTTAATAAATTTAACGCTTGATAGAACCATCTTTATAGAATGGCGGTTTAATAACTTTTGCCTTTAGCATTTTTTTTCTTACCTGAATTTCGATTTCATTCCCACTTTTCATGAATTCACGTGGAACGTAACCGGTTCCAATTCCTTTTTTCAAACTCGGGGACATTGTTCCGCTTCTTACTTCTCCGATTTCTTTTCCATTTGCAAATATTTTGTAATGTGGACGTGGAACACCTTTATCTTCCATTACAAAGGGAACGAGTTTTCTTTGGATTTTATTCTTTGCCACTTTTTCCAACACCTCTTTTCCAATAAAATCACCTTTATCGAGTTTCACAAACCAACGCAGCCCGGCTTCAAGAGAATTTGTATCTTGATCAATATCATTTCCATATAAAGGATATTTCATTTCCAGCCGCAAAGTGTCTCTCGCCCCAAGACCGATTGGCTCAATTTCAAATTCTTTTCCGGCTTCTTCAATTTTTTCCCACAATTCTTCCGCTTTATCGAGCTCTGTGAAATAAATTTCAAATCCGTCTTCACCAGTGTAACCGGTTCGGGAAACGAGCACATCAACATCACCAATTTTAGTATCAATGAAATGGTAATAACCAATTTGAGAGAGGTCATCCAAGATTATTTTTTGAACGACGGTTTGGGCATCTGGACCTTGCACGGCAATCAGAGCGGTTTTATCGCTGACATCTTCCAATTCTACACCTTGAACAAGATGATCTTTTAACCAGGCAAAATCCTTTTCCAGATTGGAAGCGTTTACTACGAGATAATAGATATCTTCATAACGATAAATGAGAAGATCGTCCACAATGCCACCGGTGGGATAACACATATTTGTGTATTGAACCTGCCCGACTTCAATTTGAGAGAGATCATTAACAGTCATTTTTTGCAAAAACTCCAACCGTTTTGGACCTCTGACAATAAACTCGCCCATATGGGTTAGGTCAAACATACCCACTTTTTCCCGAACAATATTATGCTCATGAACGATTCCTTTTTTGTACTGAACCGGCATTTTGAAGCCGGCAAAATCTACAAATTTCGCACCCAATTTTTTGTGAATATTGTAGAATGGCGTTTCTTTACTCATCGGCATCTCCTATATAATTTTCAATATTTTTTTGATAAAAAATCAAAACGCACTATTGTTTGTCAAATTTAACTCAGATTTTTTTTGAAATTTATATTATGATTTCCAGATATAATATAAATTATTTATGCTGTTTGGGTTCTTTTTCGAGCTTCTTTTCTTCTTCTTTTCTATCGACGATGCGTCTAATATCTTTATCATACTTGGAACTGTTTGTTATTAAATTTAACTTTTTAAATATTTCTATCGCTTTATCAAGATGATCATAAACTTCATTATAAATTCCTATATTGTAAAGAGCAGCTGTTCTATTTTTTTCATTTCCTGATTTTTCAATTGAATTCCAGACTTTTAGGGCAGCTTTCCATTTCCCCTTTTGAGCCTTTTTGTTTGCAACTTTTATTTTTTTTGAACCGCCCGTTTTCATCTTTAAATGTTGATAAGAATAATAAGGAACGACTTTGCGATATAAAGAAGTCATCGTATTGTAGAGCGCATCATGAACAAGAGACTCCCAGCATTCGATATTATCGCGGGCAGCATTTAATGTGCTTTCTGTAACTTGATTAGATGAATTCGATTCAACCTGTGAAGCTCCGATAACATTTCCATTTCTGTCTGCTACCCGGATATTTATAGTTACTCCGGTTTGTCTTACAAGCGTATATGTTTTACTTATTACGATAATTTCTTTACCATTTTTATCATTTTCCTTTTTCTTATTCTTTGTTACTTGGTAATTATCTTGCACCGTGTAATAAATACTGCCGTTTATTTCCGCTCCATAGTTTTCGCTATTTTCCACAATATTATAGAAACCGTTATTGGCAAACTTATTTATCATATTTGAGTAATAATAATTTTTAATTTCCTTATCTCCCACCTGCTGAGTTACAGTTGATTTTGCGAAATTTACTATCTCACCAACAATTTCAGAATTATTTTTTTGATTGAGATTTAGATTTCCCGAAACAGAAAATTTATTGATCTTGATATTTTGCACATCTCCAATACAAATTTCAGGTGGATGTTCAATTTTATATTTTACAATTCCACTGCATCCTGCGATAATCAGAATTAGCAAAAGTGATAAACTTTCTTTCAATTTTTTCTTCATAATTTTCCTCGTTTCATAATTTAATGAGTGCCCATCCGTAAACTCGCATTTTTGCAATGATTCTCCGAATGTGATTCGACGCAGATAAACACTGATTATGCTGATGAACCCCTGTTGAATATTAAAATACAAATCATTCAACGGGGCAGACGCTGATACTACACTTTTTACAAAAAAATTTTATCTTGCGAAAATCGGTTTTTTCAGTGTTCATCTGCGTCGAATCCCTACTTTACGGATCGACACTAAATAGTCATCTTTCCACATTGATTTATATTCGATTTTTTGATTTTCTTTATTCATATTACCTCTTTATCTTTGTAAATATCTGATATAAATATTTTCCGTCAACACTTTCATTTTCGCTGCAAAAAGATGAATCAATAAACTGAAATTTCTTTATCATTTTTTCCCTTTTTTGCACAGACAATTACCTCATCAAAACCATCTTACCAATCGGACTTTTCTCAATATTAAATTTATAAAAGTAAATTCCGGCAGAATAACCTGATGCATCCCAGACGATTTTATTAATTTCC
>JAYEKN010000044.1:4306-6211 GCA_034661015.1 Candidatus Cloacimonadota bacterium | reverse complement strand
ATGTCAAAAAAAATCTGGATTCCAGGTTAATCTTCAGCAATTCTCTTTGTTCTCAGTTCTCTCCGCCTGCTTTGTGGAATGCGTTTATCTTTTTTTATTCCACTTGGGTGGTTAATTTTTTTCCAGATTCCTTTTCAATTTTTGAATAATCTCGTCCTTATCCCATTGCGGATGTTCGAGCCAGATTGCTCTTGCTTCATCCTTCAATTTTCCAACTTGAAGCCCTTCTTTTATCACAAATTGCTCCATAATATCCTCGCCCGAAACAGGGGATTGCTTTTCAACTACAGCACTTTGTAATTTCTTAATTCTCTTTTTTAATTCCGGTATTTGTGATGGAAGTGAGTATTCATTTGCATGGGACAGATTATCGGCATGGATGAGATTCAGAAGATCGTTGAGATTTTCATTTGTATTGAGAATAAATTTCCGCACCGTTTTATCCAAAACTTTCTCCGCTTTATCACCAAAATTTTTAGTACGCATATGATTCGCGATGAGAAAACATATTGATTCGATTTCTCTATTTGAGTATTTTAATCGTTTGAGAATTCTTCCTGCCATGATGGCGCTTTCTTTTTCGTGTCCGTAAAAATGAACACCCGTTTCTGAGAGGGTTTTTGTTCTTCCCTTTCCAATATCATGGAGTAAAGCTGCCAGCCGTATGTTCAACTTTTCCGGAGTTTTTACCAGCACGTCCAAGGTATGATGAAAAACATCTTTATCGTGATATTTATTTTGCACCACATTTAAAATTTCTTTGAATTCAGGAATAATATATTGCATAAGTTCGAGTTCGACAAGCATAGCGATTCCCTTATCGGGTTCAGGAGAAACAAGAATTTTGTTCAATTCGTCGCGTTTTCGCTCCCAAGAGATTTTTTGTAATTTTGGAGCATTTTTTTCAATCCCTTCCCTTGTATTTTGTTCCACAGAAAAATCCAGTTGAACCGTAAAACGAACAGCACGAAGCATTCTCAGCGGATCTTCTCCAAAAATAATATCCGGTTTTCCCGTAGATCGAATTATTTTGTCTTTTATGTCCAACAAGCCTTTTCCTGTTAAATCAAATACTTTTTTCGTGGAAATATCCATTACTAATGAGTTTATGGTGAAATCCCGCCGCATTACATCTTCTTTGATTGAGCCTGTTTTCACTTCCGGTTTTCTGGAATTTTCTTGATATGATTCTGAGCGTGCCATAACAAATTCGATTTTGTTTTCAGCTATTTGGCACATCGCTGTTCCGAATCTTTTGTATATAACCGGTCTTGAACTTATCCTTTTGGCAAAAAGGTAATCTGCCAATTCAATTCCTCCGTTTTGCAGATCAACTACAACATCAAGATCGTTACTAAATTTTCCCATTATTTTATCGCGAACAAATCCACCCACAATGTAGGTTTTGTGCTCAAAACGGGTATCCTTTATTGCCTTTGCGATTAATTTGATTATTGTTTTCATAATTTCATAAACTATCTTCCTTTTTCAGATTCTACCGGGAAAAAGTAGATTGGGTTCAGCGAATTTATCTTTACGTTGGGCTTTTCGATAACTTTCGGGATTTGATGGTTAGCCACTAATAACAAGAAACTCGATTCGCGTCAATCTTTTCGACACGACTCGGGTTTCTCGCTTATGAACAAATTTAGCCACGAATTTGCACGAATAGACACTAATATTTAAATCCAAACCTAAAAACGAAAAAATTAAGAGTTGCGAGGGGGTAAACCCCCACGCTAAATCGAAAAAAGAATACTGAAGCATTCTCAAAAAAGTAAAAAATATGTTTTGTGCTCGCAGTTCTCGAGCCAAGTCCCGCTTGGACTTACCCCGCAGCGAAGCGTGGGGTGAGGACAGACAATTGTGCACATCGCTCGCAGTTCTCGGCTCAAAGCAAAAAAA
>JAYEKN010000044.1:0-4206 GCA_034661015.1 Candidatus Cloacimonadota bacterium | reverse complement strand
TGATAAATTTGACATAAAAACAGCTTGCTCAAAACATAAATCTATATTCATCCTCTTAAATCTCTGTTGTGAAAATGCGAATTTATTTATGGACATTAATTTAACTGTTATTCGACTAAGGCGTTTAGAAAGATTACAGAATTGAAAATTAAGGAAACTGATAATGACTAAATCAGATTTTAATAAAAGAAGTAAAATATTGACCAAAAAAATGGCAAGGGATTTTAAAAAATCTATAAAACATTCGATATTTGATGAAATTTTCACACTTTATATCTTCAGACCGATTGCGTTCATTTTTTTGAAAATGTTCTACAAAATACCAATTACACCAAACCAAATTTCGCTTTTGAGTATTCTCGTGGGGATTGTTGCCGGAGTATTTTTTTCATTCGGAACTTATTTTTGGTTTGTGATTGGCGGTGTATGTTTCGGGATTGCTACGGTTCTAGATTGTTTGGACGGTATGATAGCACGCCTGAAAAATATGGGCACATATATCGGCAGAATAATTGACGGTATTAGTGATTACATTGCTTCTGTAGCAATTCATATCGGTTTTGCGCTCGGTATTGTCAACAATCCACAGCTAAATTTCCCGATAAATCCCTGGATATTAATGGCTTTGGCTGCCGTGTTCAACATAATGCATTCAATCATGGTGGATTATTACAAATCAGAATTCATGTATTATGCTCTTGGCAAGGGTTTTAGCAGGGAAGAGGAAAAGCAACGATTTCGGGAAGAATTGAAGAAGATGAAAAATCAAAAATTGAAGCTGTTAGATAAAATCATTGTTTATACTTACCTTGGTTATACACATCTTCAAACATCAAGTTCAGTAATCACAAAAAACAAATACGACAGAGAAACCTATTATAAAAAAAACAGAGTTCTGATCCAATTCTGGTTTCTAATAGGACCAAACATGCACATAGTTTTGATGATGATCGCAGCCTTCCTGTACCGACCAATGATCTATTTCTATTATGTAATCGGATTTGGTAATTTGCTGATGGTCGTTCTCTGGATCATTCAGGTAAGATTAAATAAAAAATTATTATTAAATAAGGAATAATGCCAAAATGGGTTTACAAGGTAAATCCTTAAACTTTATATTTATCATTCAATTTCATCATTAAAAGCAATTCCGCGAAAGAGGAGTAATGCAAAAATCAGCACAAAGCATTTTAAAAAACACATTTGGGTATGATACATTTCGTGAAAATCAGAGAGAGATCATTGATAATGTTTTAAGGAAAAGGGATTCTCTCGTAGTGATGCCAACCGGAAGCGGGAAATCCATCTGCTATCAAATACCCGCAATTATTTTTGACGGCTTAACAATCGTTATTTCTCCCTTAATTTCTTTGATGAAGGATCAGGTGGAACAATTACGAGAAAACGGGGTAAATGCGGTTTGTTTGAATAGTTCACTTCCCTCTTACGAATATAGTAAAAATGTTCAAAGCATTAGGAAGGGAGAAGCAAAATTGCTATATGTGGCACCGGAAACTCTGCTTTTGGAAAGAACTTTAAAACTTCTGGAATCCGTAAAAATTGATTGCTTCACGATTGACGAGGCACATTGTATTTCCGAGTGGGGACACGATTTTCGCCCCGAATACAGACAATTGGCACATCTAAAAAATCGTTTCTCAGATGCTGCTCTAATCGCCTTAACAGCCACCGCAACCCCTATCGTCCAAAATGATATTATTAAAAGTTTAGAATTAGAAAATGCAAATAAATACATTAGCAGTTTTGACAGGAAAAACCTGTTTCTGGAAATCGTGCCCAAAACCAGCCCCATAAATCGGACTTTAGATTTCATCAAAAAATTTCCGAACGAATCAGGCTTGATCTATTGCTTTTCCAGAAAGCAGGTTGATGAACTTTCGGCAATTCTCACGGGAGAAGGATTCTCGGTAAAACCTTATCATGCCGGCTTAAGCGACTTGGAAAGAAGTACAAATCAGGAGCTGTTTATTCGGGATGATATTCAAATTATCGTGGCAACTATTGCTTTTGGAATGGGAATCAATAAACCGAACATCCGTTATGTCATCCACTTTGATCTGCCCAAAAACATTGAAAGCTACTATCAACAAATCGGACGTGCCGGGCGAGATGGTTTGGATTCGCACTGTATTTTATTTTTCGGATATGGGGATATCAGAAAGATCAAATATTTTTTCAAAGAAAAAACAGTAGAAGAACTTAAAATCGCTCAAAAGCATCTTGATGGAATTATTGATTTTTGTGAAACAGAAGAATGCCGCCGAAAACCTTTGCTGAATTATTTTGGAGAGTCATATAAATTTGAAAATTGCGGCATGTGCGATAATTGCACTAATGAGACAAAAAGTTTGATAGACCTGACAATTCCTGTGCAAAAATTCCTTTCGTGCATAAAAAGAACCGATGAAATTTATGGAGCAAACCATATTGCTCTGGTGCTACGCGGTTCACAAGATAAAAAAATACTCGAAAAACATCACGACAAACTCAGCACTTATGGAATCGGGAAAGACATTTCAAAATCACAATGGCTTTATTTGGCAAGACAATTGATTAGAAAAGAATATCTCATTCGCGATCAAGAATACGGAAGCCTGAAATTAACTCCCAAGGCGTGGGAAGTTTTGCATAATAAGGCGAAATATCTCGGCAAATTGCAAGCAGAGCAAGTTAGCAGGAAAGAAGAGCTGGGGAAATATGACCTTAAATTATACGAAATTTTATCCCAAAAACGAAAAAGCCTGGCTGATACTGCCGGATTTCCCCCTTATGTAATTTTTTCTAACAAAACCCTGATTGATATGGCGATTTATTATCCCCAAACCCAAAACTCTTTCCTCAAAATGTATGGAGTCGGGCAGCGCAAAGCAGAAAAATATGGCGATACTTTTATGGTAATCATTCGGAATTATTGCCAAAAATACGATATATCCGAAAATCCGAAGGTGCAATCACTAACCGGAGACGGAAAGTATGATAAACGAAAATTTCAAATAGTCGGAGAGAAATATAATCAGGGAAGCACGACTTTGGAACTGGCAAAATATTTTTCTGTAAAACAGACTACGATTATCAATAATTTGAACGAATTTTTTCTATCAGGGCACTCGCTTCGCAAAGGTATCGAAAAAGAATCCACTTTGGATGAAAAGCAAACTGAAGAAGTTTATCGGGCTTTCAAAACTGAAGGTGTGGAAAGACTGTCCCCTGTATTCCACTTTTTTAATGAGAAAATTCCTTATCATGAACTCAAAATTCTCCGATTAGCTTTCTTTAGCAAAAAGACAGAGCAGGAGAAAAATGAAAAATAATTGAATCTGATAAAAGTTTCGGGTAATTAACTTGACTATTTATTACATATTTATTTTTGTAAGAATTATGAAAAAAGAACAAATTTTAAAACATACAAAAAAATTACTTGCAGAAAAGTTTCCCGATAGGATTGATAGGGTTGTTCTTTTTGGCTCTCGAGCTGACGAAACACATAAGGATTACTCTGATTACGATTTTTTGGTAATTCTTAAAACAGATTATGATTGGGTATTTGAGAATAAAATTGTGGATGCATGTTATGAAATTGATTTAGAATATGGTATTGTTACGGATATAAAAATCATTTCACAAAAGGAACTAAATACAATACGTGGAAAAGAGCCATATATCATAGATGCGTTAAATAGAGGAATTTTCGCATGAGCTTGGAAGAAAAGGAGCGTCAAGAATTAATCAAATATCGAATTGAAAGAGCAAAAACTTCTGTCGATGATGTGAAATTTTTAATTGAAAACGATAAACTGATTTTAGCCGTAAATCGAATTTATTATGGTGTTTTCTATATTCTTAATGCATTAGCGTTAAAATATAAATTCAGCACATCCAAACATACGCAGCTATTGGGTTGGTTTAACAAGAATTTTGTTAAAGCAGGAATTATTGAAAAAGCAGATGGTAAATTTGTTCATCTTGCATTTGATAAACGCTCGAAAGGTGATTATAGCGATTTTGTAGAATTTGATAAAAATGAAGTTAATGAAATGTATATTAAAATGGAAAAATTCATCACCAAAATAACAAATTTGATAAACAGAAGTATAGAATAAATTTTTCATTGGAACAACCTAAACGTCAAGCAGAAATAATTCTAAAAGGAATCGTGCAGGGAGTCGGTTTCCGCCCTTTTGTGAA
>JAYEKN010000043.1 GCA_034661015.1 Candidatus Cloacimonadota bacterium | reverse complement strand
ATTTTGGAGCGCAACATCTGCTTGCCCTGTGAAATCTTTCTATATGTCATTTCATTGGGGTGATGTTGCATCTATGAGAATCCTCGAACTATCATTGAAGCTATTTTGGAGTGCAACATCCGTGATGTTGCATCTATGAGAATCCCCGAACCACCCTTGAAATGCTACTTTGGAGGAGCGATGACTCCACCAGCTGGTGGATGATTCAACGCAGAAAAACTCCAAGTGGAATATAAATGCAAAAACATTCCACCCCGATGAAATCCCAGTGAAATAAAAAAAAATAAAGGCATTTCACGGGATAAATAAAAGAAAAAGGCATTTCATTGGGCAAGCAGAGCAAGCACTGATGTAGCTGATAAAACTAATTTTACAATTAATTTTTATCTTGCGAAAATCAATTTTAATCTGCGTTTATCTGCGTCGAATCTATACTTAACAGTTTGACACTAATGATTCCCGCCACAGTGCAGAGTCAAAAATCTTTACAAAAATGTTGTATTCCCCATTTATCGCTCTTGAAGTCTTCAACGTTTCATTTTCAAATAATTTAAGTGAGACGCTTGAATTACGTTACGGATAGACACAAAATAAGGATGCTTGATGAAAAAATTGCAAAATAATTACGGAAAATATTTTGAGGATTTCCACATAGGGGATTTTTACAGCCATTATCCCGCAAAAGCAATTACGGAGAGCGACAATAATCTTTTCTGTCTTCTCACGATGAATCACCATCCTGTTCACCTTGATAAAGAATACGCTGCCAAACAAATCCATCGGAAAATATTGGTCGTTGGAACTTATATTCTTAGTCTTGCGGTGGGGATGAGTGTCCGAGATATTAGCGGAAAAGCAATTGCAAACTTGGATTATGAAAAAGTTAATCATGTTGCTCCGGTTTTTATCGGAGACACGATTCGAGCGGAAACAGAAATTTTAAGCATCAGAGAATCACGCACAAAACCTGATCAGGGAATAATTTTTGTCGAAACAAAAGCATACAATCAAAAAGAGGAATTGGTTTTAAGTTTGAAACGCCATATCCTTGTTCCCAAAAAAAAATCGAAATGAATAAAACAAAATATCTCCTAAGAAGTTTGCTTTTTGTACCTGGAAATCTGCCGGACTTGATTGTTAAAGCAGCAAAAACAAAAGCGGATGCACTCATCCTGGACTTAGAAGACTCCGTTGCAGACGCCGATAAAGAACTTGCCAGACAGAAAATAAAAAAAATTGTTGATTCAGGAGTTTTGAACAATAAACAGGTTTTCGTTCGTTTGAATGATATTGATAGCGGTTTGATGGAGCAGGAAGTTTATGATTTGCTGCATGAAAATCTACTCGGTTTTCTCGTCCCCAAAATTTATGATGATGAGGGAATTGAATATTTTTGCGGTCTTCTAAATCAAGCAGAAATGGAAAAAGGATTCCCCAAAAATAAATTTAAAATGATTCCACTGATAGAAACCACTTCAGCTGTTCTGAATTTAATGAAAATTTGTCTGGCTTCATCCAGAATAATTGCCATCGCTTTCGGGAGTGAAGATTATCTCGCAGATTTACAAGGTTTCCATAACGAACCTGAAAAAGCTTTCCAATTTCCTAGAGAGATGATCGCAAATTCAGCTCGGGCAACTGGAATTATTCCAATTGATACGCTGAATATTGATGTTCATAATTTGGATAAATTAAGGAGGAAATTGCAGCTCACGAAAATTCTTGGATTTGAAGGCTCACTTCTTCTGCATCCCAAAGAAATTGAGCTGGCAAATAAATATTACTCACCCTATCCCGAAGAAGTGAAAAGAGCAAAACGAATCATAGAATTATCCGAAGAAACAAGCAGGAACAATAAACCTGTGAAGGTAGTAAACGGGATTTTTGTTGGACCGCCACTTGTGCGTAAAGCAAAACAACTTTTGGAAAAACATGAGTTTATCCGAAAAATTGAGGGGAAGTAAAATTTGGAAAAATCAATTTTTCAAATTCCGTTCGGTGTTTTAAAAAGGTATGGTTTCTATAAAAAAAGTCAGTTCCTAACATGGGAACAGATCCAAAACTTTCAGGATGAAAAACTGAAGAGACTTATCCGACATGCCGGCACAAACGTTCCTTATTATCGGGAACTTTTCAAGAAAATCGGATTTGACATCCTAAAATTTCGAGGGAGAATTGACATGAGCAAGATTCCCTATCTCGATAAAGAAACCGTTCGGACAAATATCAAAAAACTTATTGCAGATAATTCTCACAAATTTGGAGTTACTTGGGATTCTACAAGCGGTTCGACCGGAACTCCGCTCCATTTTATCCTGGATAATTCCGTGCAGGCAAATAAAATAGCTGCTTTACTGCGCAGCTTTTCGTGGGCGGGTTATAAAATCGGAAAGAGAACTTTGAGCGTGCAGAGCTACTATTTCACAGATTATGATTATAAATTCAATCCCTTTTATAATATTCTGCGGTTTGATTCGAACCGTCTATCCAAAGATTCTGCTTTGCACTTAGTGGAGGAAATAAATCGGAAAAAGCCCAAATTTTTTATGGGATTCCCTTTTGATTTGCTCATGCTGGTTAAGTTTGCCCAAGATGCCGGAATGGAAATTCATTCCCCGGAATCAATTGTAAGTTATGGTGAAACTCTTTCGGCTGAGAAACGGAAAATTCTCGAAGAATCTTACAAGTGCAAAGTTTTTGATTTTTTCTCTTTACATGAATGCTCCGCAATGATATCGGAATGCGAATCTGGAAATCTTCACCTTATAGAGGATTTTGCCTATCATGAAATTATTAAGGAAGAAGGAAATGCAAAACTTGCAGGAACTTCGTTTTATAACTATTCAATGCCGCTTCTTCGTTATGAAATCGGTGACAATATCATCCCGGAAATTGATGAAAAACCATGCAAATGCGGGAGAAATTTTCGCACTATTAAACGGATTGTAGGAAAACAGTGTGATTATATAGAAACCCCGGACGGGCGGATTTTGGGAGCAGTTATGTCTCACTCTATTGATAATGCAAAAGGGGTAGTTTGCTCACAATTGATTCAAACAAGTATAAATAATATTGACGTTAAACTTGTAGTGGATAGTAATTTCGACAATAATTCGCAAAAAAATCTAGAGAAGGGACTTCGAAAACGATTGGGTAATAAAATTTATTTAAAATTTTCCCAGGTTTCCGAACTTGAGAAATCACAAAGCGGGAAAACGCCTTTTATTATATCTAAAATCGGAAACAAATATATATAAATATTCCAAAGAGGAAACAGTCAAATGCACAACTTGATTATCTTTCAAGCTATATCTACTCTTCCAAGAATTAACTTTTTCCACTGAAACATCACCATCAACGATTATTCTTAATTTATCATTAAAATAGCGACTATACCATTTATCGGTGTTGAGATGTTTTCATTTCTTTCAAAACAAATTCTTCGAGTTGTTTTTTGGGTAAAAGCAGTTTATATTCTGCCACGCCAATAGGTTTATCAATATCTTGGAGAGCAATTTCCACATCAAGATGATCTTTATCGGCAAAAAGAATGATTCCGACGGAAGGAAATGGTTGAAATTCCTGTTTTAATATCCTCTTTCTTGGATTTTTCAAATACAACAAAATGACGGATTAAATCAAATAATGTTTCTTTATTCAGCATTCCGTTTATCAAAGTTTCTAACTGACTGACAAGATTGGAAGCTTTTTCTTCTCCATCTGAACTTTTCCAAGCACTAAAGCGCGTAAAACCTGCAGAAAGTGAACCTGCTTGAGCTTCCAAACCATCGGAAATAATCATAAAACCGTTGTACGTAAACAAGCTTGGAATGACCGCTTTGTAAATTTGCAATTGTTTGAAGGCAGATTTTATTGTAGCGTTTTCATCAGTAGGATTTTTTAGATCGATAACAATTAGCGGAATACCATTTACAAAAAGGGTTACATCGGGTCGTTTGTTTTTTCCGTTTTCAATAACCGTAAATTGATTTGCTACAACAAAATCGTTGTTTTCGGGATTCTTAAAATCTATCAGCCAAACCAGATCACCTCTTTGATTTCCCTCTTTTTGATAAGAAATTTTGATGCCTTCGGTTAGCATTCGATGGAAACTTTCGTTATTGGCAATTAGTTCAGGAGAATTTAATCGTTGAATTTCTTTTAGCGCTTCTTCTTGCGAATCAGTTGGAATTTTAGGATTTATTCTGCTGACTGCGTTTCGCAACCTACCCAACAGTAAAACATCTTCATAACTATTTCGTTCAGGAGTTCTTGAATCGTGAGAAATGTCGGGAGCATAGATATATTGGCAGCCCAAACGCTCTAATAATTCAATGGCAAATTCTTCTATTGTATTTTCGGTTATTTTTGTCATATTAAATCATCCAAATTTCTGAATTATATTCTGCATTTGTTTCCATAACAATATTTCCATCACCATCATTTAATTTATCCTTTTCCCATTTTAGGGGATTATCAATAATATATTGTGTAATTCGGTTATATTCATTTTCATTACGGATAATGTGTTCCCAATAATTCCGTTGCCATAATTTGCCATCAAACCGTTGCCAATTTTTATTTTTAACCCCACGAATATATTCAACGGTGGTAATTGATTCAAACGCCCCAACCATATCACCAACGGTTTTACCCGTATGGGCAATCCCTTGTGGTTGCCCTTTTTCTTGTGGTTGCCCTTTTTCTTGTGGTTGCCCTTTTTCTTGTGGTTGCCCTTTTTCGGTTGCGTCAATCATATCATTTTGGGCGACCGTTTCATTTTGGGCGACCACAAGGGTCGCCCCTACGGCGATTTCCAATATTGCGTGGAAATGATTTGGCATTACGGTGTATTCGTGTAATTCAATATTATTAAATCGTTTTGGTAATTTTAACCATTCGTTTTCAACCATTTGCCCTGCATCATTTCGTATAATTTCACCATTGGCAATTTGACCAAATAAACATTCACGATTTTTTATGCAAATGGTAATAAAATACAATCCTGCCTGCGAATAATCGTATCCTTTTAATCGGATAGACCTGCGATGATGAATATTTGGATTATATTTGTTCATAATATTATTTTTTCTATTGTACGGGCAATCGTTGGGGCAATCGTTGGGGCAATCGTTGGGGCAATCGTTGGGGCAATCCCTTGTGGTTGCCCTTTACATTGGATAGCCACTTACGTTTTCACCCTCACTTCTCCGCTCATCAATTTTGGTAATAATGTATCTCGTAGTTTTTCGAGAGTGCGGATTTGGGTTGAATTTGATTCTATTTTTGTAAAAACTGGCTCAACACCCAATTTAAAACTACGCATTGTTTTATTATCAGGTTTAAATATTGGATAGGTTTTTATTTTTAATATATGATAATAACATCAGGTAAAGCTTTTATTTAATGAATGTTTACTTTGTTATGTTGAGATATTGACTTTTTAGAATGAATTCACAAGATCAATTATTCTATTTGATTTCTCTTCCCAAGTTTTAAAAGAACTAATACCTAAATCCCACGAATCCAAACCCTTGCCTATGATAAAATTCATTCTATAAAAATCGCTTCGTTCTGGATAAATAAATACACTACCTCTCGACTGATCTACAAGAATCCACCTATCGTGCAGAAAAAGTTCAACAACGCAGTGACCTCTGTTTTTCGGGTCCAATTTATTGATTCCAATCACATATTTTGCAGGAATTCCAACTGCTCTGCAAAAGGTTGCAACGATGAGTGCGTCGTCATGACATCCTGTACTCATCATTTCCTTCAAAACTTCAGAAACATTTCTCGTAGCAAAAATTTGAACTACTTTTTCCTGATCAGTACATCTTTTCAGATTTTTGTTCTTCCAACTCAAAATGCTCATGACCTTTTCAAAATCACTTCCGATAAATTCAGAAATAATCTCAATTACTTTCTTTTTTATCTTGCTTTGCTCTCCATTTTTCAGCCATTTACTAATATTATCTGACCTCACTATTCTCTCTTGTTTCATTTCTTCCTCTACATGTTGTTTTGTAAGTTAGTTATACCTAAAATGTGCGTGATAAATCCAATAATCTAGTTATCACGAACCTTTAATTCCAATGAAGATATTCAAATCATCAAGTGGACTTGTAATTTTATTGAGTCCGGTTTCAGTTACTTGCGTATTCACTCCGTAGGATAAAATCCCAATTATTCCATTTTTTAATGTATTATAAACATATCCAGCGGGATAAATCTCTGTTGTTTTAATGTTTTTATATTTTAACAACATCTAATTTTTTTTCT
>JAYEKN010000042.1 GCA_034661015.1 Candidatus Cloacimonadota bacterium | reverse complement strand
CAGGAGAACATGGCATTGGACTTGCCAGGAGAGATTATATCTCCATGGAGCTTTCCTGGAAAAGCATATCTCTGCAAAGGGGAATCAAAGCACTTTTTGATCCCAAAAACATCCTTAATCCCGGAAAGATATTTATATAACCGGCACGGCCGGAGCGTGGTTACTGCATCGGCCACAACAAAATATTAAACTCCATGATTTTAAATAGTTATACGGAGTTTCATATAAAACCAAAAAGATTTGGAATGTCCCCCTGATTTATGCTGATTTCTTACTGGGGGTTATTCCTCGTTCCCAAGCTGGAGCTTGGGAACGAGGAATAGTGTTTACCACCAAATTTAAATATGATACAAATGGGGTTTGAATGAAGCAATTTTATAAATCAACAAAAAAAACTCTAATCGAACTATTAGAAAAACATCCTTGACAATAACAAATTCCTATAATAAATACTAACAAAAGTATTGTAACACAAACAATCAGGCCGGATGTTGCTATGTAACCGAAGAAGCGGAGCTATGTTCTAAAATAGAAAAAACAATGAAAAAAAAACTTATCCTAAGAAAAACAAACCAAAATCAAAAGTCATTCCATTCCCCCTCAAGCAGGAAAAACCAAAGAGATTCTCTGATGAATATGAAGACTTTGAATTTTGGGAACCACTGTATGAATTACGAAAAAATGGAGATTATCCTGCGTTAGTTGAGTATTGCAAGGAAAGAGCAAAGAAATGTCCTGATGATCCATATGCTCAATACGATCTTGGTGAAGCTTATGTCTTAAATGGAGAAAATGAAAAGGCGATACAATTCCTTGCAAAACATCACAAAAAATTCCCTGATAATCCAGATTTCCAACATGTGATTCTATCGGCACTATTTGCATTGGGCAAAACGGAAGATGATTTTAATTGGACAGAAAAACCAATTGTACTGAAAATGACTAAAAAAATTATTGATGCTTGTTATGAATTTCTTAAACCAAAACGAAAGCCCCGCAGCATAGATGAGCTATATTTAATTTTTGTTTTCAAAGGATATCTGCGTTTTAAAGAAAAAGATTTATTTGAGGCATTAACAAAGGATGAAAGATTCATTATAGATAATGGGGATTCTCCGTTTTTT
>JAYEKN010000041.1 GCA_034661015.1 Candidatus Cloacimonadota bacterium | reverse complement strand
GGAAAGTTTGAAAAGTTTTCCAAGAAGTTAGGATATCCAAAAATTGTTTTCTATCGCTGTCAAAGTTCATATTCCCTATCTCCTTAAACTAGTATATACTAACTCTATAGTATGCTAACTGGTGTATATTAAGTAATGGCGTCCCCTGGTTCGCTTTTAAATTGCTCAAGAATACCTATTTTCAGTGTTCTTTAAGGAAATCTGCGTCCCCTGGTTCGCCCACTGCGTCCCCTGGTTATGATTTTTATCTTTGTAACCATTTAAATTTATTATGTTTTCGGATTTTTCTGCGTCCCCACGTTGGTTATTATAATTTTCAAAATTTTGATATTTTTTGTAATTACAGATAGTTATAATTAAACCTCTTGGCTTTTGTTCAGTAACTATCATTTTCTCATTTCTGAACGTTTTAAACGCATTTTCAATTTGTTTATGCGTATATTTACATTTTTTCTTATTTTCAAACCAATGTAGGTCTTCTGCGACTTGAGCATAAGAAGTATATAATTGTCCTCTTTCAAGGCGGTTTTTGCCTTGTTTTTGCTTGAAACAAGTGTTTATGAGTAGGTGAACCCATATCTCTCTGTGAAAACGGCGCATATGGTAAATTTTGGATTTTTGAATTTTTTTGGCTAAAAGAATATATCCGCGTTTGATATATGTTAAGCCATCCATTCTTTTTTCTCCTCTTCATCTCTATATATAGCTTCGAGAAAGATCTTTCTGACCACATATGATTTTGTCCATTCAAATTTTTCTGCAATTGTTTCAATCCATTTATGTATATCTTCATCCACCCATGCTGTTAATGGTCTGCCTTTGTGTTTGTCCATTGTTTATTTCCTTTATTAAGATTTATGTCCTGTATAACATATACACGGGTTATAACAATTTGTCAAGAATTTATTTTAATCAATCCATTATGCACATCATGGTGGCATGATTTACACAATATTTTAATATTCTCAGCTTCATCGCCCCCGCCTGCTCCTCTGGTCTTGATATGATGCCCGCAAAGGCAATGGGCATCCGCCTGGAATTGCCTTCCGCATATTTGGCATGTATAATCTACCTCATCAAACATTTCTGATAACTGCTTGAGCCATTCCATTTTTGTGAGAATTT
>JAYEKN010000040.1 GCA_034661015.1 Candidatus Cloacimonadota bacterium | reverse complement strand
CCGTAAAGTATAGATTGGACGCAGATAAGCGCTGAAAAAAAATGATTTACGCAGATAAAAAATGTAATTACAAAAAGAGTAGTATCAGCGTTTATCTGCCGAATCAGTGTTTTTCTGCGTCGAATCACATTCGGAGAATTATTGCAAAAATGCGAGTTTACGGATGGACAATAATTAGTGTCTGTCCGTAAAGTAGCATATCAAGTAAAATATATTCTTCATCCTTTTTACAACTCATCCCCTAACCCCTTCTCTTCAAAGAGAAGGGGAACTTTTGTCTCCCTCTCCTCGATAGGAGAGGGTCGGGGTGAGGTCGAAAAATACTACTTTACCGATGGACTCTAATTAGTGGCAATATTTTTAATAAACTAAAAATCAAAATTTATGTTTAGCAAATTCAAAGAAAAAATCAAGGAAAAATTAAAACTTGTTCCCCATAGCCCCGGAGTGTATTTAATGAAAAATTCGGGGAGAAAAATAATATATGTGGGGAAAGCAAAAGATCTGAAAAAACGGGTCAGCTCTTATTTTTCCAAGCTAAAATTTGATTATCCAAAAACCGAAGTTCTCGTTTCCAAGATTTGCGAATTTGATTATATCGTTACGAAAAATGAGTTCGAAGCACTCGCTCTTGAGGACAATCTAATCAAAAAGTATCGCCCTCGATTCAACATTGCCCTAAAGGATGACAAAAAATATCCCTATATCAAGGTTCCGCTAAATCAAAACTTCCCTCGCATAACCATAACGAGAAAAATTTATAAAGATGGAGCAAAATATTTTGGACCTTTTACAGAAGCTGCCACGATTCGATATTCAATTAAACTATTGGAAAAAATATTCAAACTGCGAACTTGCAATAAAAAAATCCCGAGAAATCCTGAAAAGGAATCCGACACAAACAGAGCCTGCCTGAATTTTCAGATAAATAAATGTGATGCTCCCTGCATCGGGAATATTAGTTATGAAGAATATCGGAAAAAAATCAATCAAGTAATTCTCTTTTTAAAAGGTAAAATTAGCATTGTTACTAAAGAGTTGGAAGAGGAAATGCAAAAAGCATCTTCAGCGCAGAAATTTGAGGAAGCAGCAAAATACCGCGATCAAATAATGCGAATAAAGAAACTTTCGAGCAGGCAAATAGTGAATAAATACAACTATGAAGACCTTGATGTTATCGGAATTGCGAGAGAAGAAGATATCTGCTGTGCGGTACTTTTTAAAATCCGTGAAGGAAAATTAATCAGAAAAGAGCATTATTTTCTCGAAAACACAGAGGATGAAAATTTTTCTGCGATCTTAAATAGATTTCTCGTTCATTATTATAATACACAGGAAAATAAGGCTCCAAAAATATTGCTTCAAACTATTGCGGAGGACAATGAACTGCTGGAAGAATGGCTAAAGGTAAAACTTTTCGTTCCTAAAATAGGTGACAAACAAAAATTGGTTGCAATGGCTCGAAAAAATGCCTTTCTCTATATGGAAGAGAAAAAACTTGCTCATCTAAAAGCTACTCACAGAACTGTTTTTTCGGTACAAGAACTAAAAGATAAACTTCATCTCACTAAACTACCACGCAAGATAGCAGCCTTTGATGTTTCCAATCTTTATGGTCTGGAATCAGTCGCATCAATGGTTTTTTTTTATAATGGCAAACCCAAGAAAAGCCAGTATCGAAGGTTTAAAATCAAAACAGTGGAGGGAATAAACGATTTTTTGATGATGGAAGAGGTTGTAACTCGTTATCTCTCCCATCTCGAAGATGACAGTTTTGAAAAGCCGGATCTAATCCTGATTGATGGGGGGAAAGGGCAACTTTCAAACGCAAAAAAAGCGTTAAATAAATATCCGTATGATATTTATCTTTTTTCTCTTGCCAAAAGATTGGAAGAAGTGTTTGAGTCCGGGAAAAAAGAACCGATAATAATTCCCAAAACATCACAAGCACTAAAACTTTTACAACGATTGCGTGATGAAGCACATCGCTTTGCAATTACTTACCACAAAAAGTTACGAGATAGAAAAACTACTGCTTCCGAGCTGGATAATATTCCCGGAATAGGGGAGAAACGGAAATTTGAATTGTTAAAACATTTTACTTCAGTGCAAAAAATCAAAAGTTCCACTGTGGAAGAACTGTCCTCTTTACCTAAAATTAGTAAGAATTTGGCTAATGCGATTTTAGAAAATTTAAAAAAAAAGAGCAATAAATGAAAAATTATTTATTGCTCTTTTTTTTTAATTTATTTGAAGTTCTACAAACTTCTCTTTTTTAATTCCTCGAAATCTCTTTCTTCAAATTTTACGTCAACTCCATATTGATTTTTAATATCAACGATCTGTGCCTTCGGATCTGTGCTATGAATCAGTTTGATGTGATTATAGCGATTGCAAACAGCAATAATTTTTTTCGAGATACTTTCTGTAGCAATTAGGTAAAGATAATGGAGGTCTTTACGATTTTCGAGATAATGTTCCAAACTTTCAACATCATGGCTTTCCAATTTTTTTGCATGAATGAATGCAATGATTTTTTTGTGACTTTTTGGTGAGACTTTATTGCGTGTAAGATTAGCTTTCACTTATCCTCCCAACAATTTATTGATTTCGGTTAGCATATTTCATTGAACGATTTGTTAAATATTGTTCAATATTTCTTGTAAATCTTCGATTTCAAAAGGCTTAAAAAGGATATTATGCAATCCATCCTGTCTTGCTTTGACCAGAACATGGTTGGGATCATATCCAAATCCGGTCATCATTATTATGGGAATATCATCATTGAAGTTTCTGATCTGTGTGTAAAGTTCATAACCATCCATATCCGGCATGGCGATGTCGGTCAGCACAGCATCAATTTTTTCTTCGCGAAGTTTTTGGAGAGCATCAAAACCATTGTCCACACTGAGGATGTTGAGATTAATTTGTTTTAAGGCGTAAACGAGATATTCCAAAAAATCTTTATCATCGTCCACAATTAAAATTGTTCGAATCATAATTTATTTTCACCTGTAATGATTTTGAATGCAGAAAAATATTTATCTACTGTTTTGCGAATTATTTCATCCGGTAAATTTAAAATGTTGAGATTTTCATCTATATTTTTTATTTTTTTAATCCCTTTGCTGAGTAAATATTCACGGATAAATTGCTTGTCAAAACTTTTTTGAGAATGCCCGATTTTATATTCTGATGTTTGCCAAAATCTAGAAGAATCAGGAGTAAGAGCTTCGTCTATTAAAATTAATTCACCGTTGATTAATCCGAATTCAAATTTTGTGTCGGCGAGAATAATCCCTTTTTTGCTCATAAAATCGTGAGCGAAAGTGTAAAGTTCCAGACTGATTTTTTTTATCTTTTCTGCCAGCTCAGTCCCGAGTTCATTCTTCATCACTTGAAATCCGATATTTTCGTCATGTCCAACCTCTGCTTTTGTGGAAGGGGTAAAAATAGGTTTTGGCAATCTCTCTGATTCCTGTAAATGTTCCGGCAACTTTATCTCGCATATTGTACCATTTTTTTGATAATCAATCCAACCCGATCCGGTGATATATCCCCGCACGATGCATTCAAAGTGAATTTTGTCTGCTTTTTTTACAAGCATAGAGCGTTGTTCAAGTTCATTTTTAAATTCATGAAGTATTTCTGGGAATTCTTCTACTTTATCAGTGATAAAATGATTATCCACAATTGCTTTTGTTTTCCCGAACCAAAATTTTGAGATTTGATTGAGCAATTTCCCTTTATCGGGAATTAGATTAGGAAGAACAAAATCAAAAGCGGAAATCCTATCGGATGTTACAAGCAGTAGTTTGTCTCCAATTTCATAAATGTCCCGCACTTTCCCATGTTTCATCGGGAATAATTTATTCAAATTTGCGTTCATCACTGTTTTATATCCCTTCACTTATTTCATAAGAATGGTTTATTTTACAGGCTTTTTTCATCATTGCAGTAACTGGGCAATATCTATCTTGAGAAAGGTTGATCGCCTTTTCAAGCTTCTTTTTATCAATGGATTTGCCCGAAATAAAATATTTAATATTAACATATTTAAAAACTTTTGGATGCATCTCTGCATTTTCAGCTTCTGCGGAAACGGAAAATTTGTCGAATTCGACCCGCATTTTATTTAGGAGAGAAACCACATCCATACCTGTACAGCTGATAAGACTCATAAGCAGAAGTTCCTTGGGACGTGATCCATGATCGTAACTTAATTTTGTGCTTGCATCAACTACAATTGCATGATTTGAGTCTGAAACCAAATTGAATTGTAGCTTACTAACGTGTGTTGCCTTTGCTTTCATAATATTTAATTTTGTAACCTTTCCTTTATTTGTCAATGAATATTAAGATAATTTTTTTGAAATAAATTTGCCACCCAAATGGCTTGAATATATTCTTTTTTCTAGGGTTTTTATGCGCTTTGTGTTGACACATATTTCCGTTATAGTCGCCCCATTTTTTGAAGGTGCTCGTTGTAAGTTCGAGAAAATATATGATGCGAATCCTCACCCGCAAAGAAAAAAATGTAATCAGTATTTTCCGGCTTCAATGCACTTTCAATTGCTGCCGTACCCGGATTGCAAATCGGAGTTGGGGGTAAACCCCTATTAAGATAAGTGTTATATGGAGATCGAATTTTCAAATCATCGAAATATATTTTGGTTCGTTTCTGATTATGTAATGCCAAAGCATACGCCACAGTCGGATCAGCCTGAAGAAGCATATTCGTTTGTAAACGGTTTCTATAAACGCCGGCAATTATCGGCATTTCATCTTCAAAACAGGACTCGCTCTGAATTATCGAAGCAAGAATTAAAACAGAATACAAAGAATCTGAATTCAAATTTGAGTTTTGAATTTTATCCCATTGCCCAAAAAAATTATCTAACATCATCTTGATAATATCTTTTTCTTTGGCGTAATAGGGAATATAATAAGTATCCGGAAACAGAAAACCTTCCAAATTATTTAACTTCAGTCCCAGCTGTTTGATAAATAGAGTGTCCTGTGTAAGCGAAATAAATTTATTGAAATCAATCATATTTTTTTTAGTCAGAACCTCGGCAATGTTTCGAACAGTAAATCCTTCCGGAATTGTAATTGTATATGCAACAATATCGGCTTTAGATAGTTTGGCAATAACTTCCGGCAAATTATATTTCCCCGTAAAATCAAACTGACCATAAGAAATGGATTTCCGATGGTAGAACAATTTGCTGATTATCAAAAAAAGTGTTGGGGAATCAATTACTTTACTTTCTGCCAAAATTTTTGCAATATTCTGAAGAGATGCTCCTCTTGGAATAGAAACATTTTGATTTAAAATTTGTTTCTGCTGGAAAATGTTTACAATACTAAAAATAGAGAAAAACAGGAAAACTGCAATCAGGATAAATAAAAAAGTTTTTTTCATTAAGAACTATGCTGCATATAATCCTCAAGCATCAAAGAAGCAGCAATTTTATCCAATTCTTTTTTGTGTTTCTTCAAAGACTTTTTATTCAATTTCAGAATTTCTTTTGCTTTCAGGGTAGTGTGAGTTTCATCCCAAAAAACTATTGGAACTTCAATTAGGTTTGCTAATTTATCTGCAAATTGTTTGATGGTTTTTGACTTATGTGTATCCTGTCCTTCCACATTAAGGGGATTACCAATTACGATTTTTGTAACTTGTTTATCACCGATTATTTTATGAATTTTTTTAAAATAATCAGGAGTTTTTTTTACATCTATCGTTATGTAAGGGGAAGAAAATACCATGCTTTCGTCAGAAAGAGCAATGCCAATCCTTCTTTCTCCAAAATCAATGCCTAATAATCTTTTCAAAATTGTGTGCTAATTTTTTTTCAACAGTTTATTCTGCTCCGGTTTCTTCCTCTTTTTTAGGATTATCTTTAGTTTTTTTTGGGGATTGATGAGCTTCTTTTTCTGCTTTTTTTATCTCTGCTATTGATGCTTCGGTTTTTTCAATAACTTTTTCAAATTCACCTATTTTTTCGATCAGATCTGCCAAAAATTCATCATCACCAAATTGGTCTTTGTTTGTGTAAATATATTCGCCCATTTTTTTATAGGTGGCTTTTATTTTTCCATGATAACTTGCTATATCTAACTTCAATTTTGAAAGCCTTGCCACAATTTCAGTTTTATGGGCAGCTTTGGAAAGAATATTTCCAACATCTTGTTTAACTTTTGTAAATAATTCTTTTGTTTCCATTATTCCTCCAGAAATAAATTATTGTTTTTATATTTCACATATAAAATTTCGTAACGCATTGTTGTCAATCTATTTAATTTTTTATTCGCATCC
>JAYEKN010000039.1:15479-25606 GCA_034661015.1 Candidatus Cloacimonadota bacterium | reverse complement strand
ACACAACAATGTATATAGTTTATGGCGGGTGAAGTGCTAAATTTGAATATTTTAACAATAAATAAACATCAGTGTAAATTGAAAGATTTGTGTTCCACAACCGCCACAAAACCATATACTTAACGTTGTACACCATTAAAAAAAACAGATAAGAAACAGAATGAAAAGGATATTTATAATTCTACTTTTCAGCAGTTTAACAACAAATTTATTTACATATCTCAAAAAAATCATTATTATATAATACAAAAATATAAAAAAGGAAATTATTATTATGGTTCAAACAAAAGTATTTACTACAACGAACAAACCGAATTTGAAACAAAAAGAAAGCTTGATTGACTTCTTATTTGACAATTTGCAAGAATATGGAGACCCAAAGTCTGACATTGAAAAGGCAGTTAATTACGCACTGAAAGAAACAACTTCTTTGGGCGGATTTATTGTGGTGTCATATTTAGAAAATGAAATATCAGGTGTAGTGGTTGTTAATCAAACAGGAATGAAAGATTATATTCCGGAAAATCTCTTAGTTTATATTGCAACTCACAAAAATCACAGGGGAAAAGGAATAGGAAAAATGTTAATGCAAAAAACCATTGATTTTGCAGATGGTAGTATTGCACTGCACGTTGAACCCGAAAACCCGGCAAGATTTTTATATGAAAAAGTTGGATTTAGCAGTAAGTATATTGAAATGCGATATAAAAAGGAAAAATAATGGCTTTTGTAACATTAGATATTAAAAAACTAAAATCAAATTTTGACTATCTCAATACTCTTTTTAAAAAGAATGGAATTGCATGGTCAATCGTGTCAAAAATGTTGTGCGGAAATAAAATATATTTAACAGAACTATTAAAATTTGACATTAACCAAATCTGCGACTCTCGTGTATCTAATTTAAAAGAAATTAAATCAATTAATCCTAAAATTGAAACTATTTATATTAAACCACCTGCAAAACGTTCAATATCAAGTGTAGTTAAATATGCAGATATTAGTGTGAATACGGAGATTGAAACTATCAAACTTTTATCAAAAGAAGCTCAAAAACAAAATAAAACTCATAAAATCATAATAATGATTGAGTTGGGAGAGCTTCGAGAAGGTGTGTTAGGCGCAGACTTTATTGATTTTTATGAAAGTGTTTTTAAATTAGAAAATATTAAAGTTGTAGGAATTGGAGCAAACCTTTCTTGTTTGTATGGTGTTCTCCCAAATCATGATAAATTAATTCAGTTAAGTTTATATGAACAGTTAATAGAAGCAAAATTTAACAAGCAAATACCATTCGTTTCGGGTGGTTCGTCCGTAACAATACCGTTGATTTTTCAAAACCTTTTACCAAAAGGGATTAATCATTTTAGGGTAGGTGAAACATTATTTCTTGGAACAGACGTCTATAATAATGCTAAATTTAAAAAAATGCACTCTGATGTATTTAGTCTGTATTCTGAAATAATCGAATTAATAGAAAAACCAATTGTTCCAAGGGGTAAAATAGGAACAAATGTAGAAGGAGAAAGTTATAAATTTGACCGATCAAATATAGGTGAAAAATCATATAGAGCAATTATTGATTTGGGACTTCTTGACGTAGAAAGGAACCATCTCGAATTAATTGATAAGAGTTTAAAATTAGCAGGAGCAAGTTCTGATATGATTGTGGTTGACCTCGACAAAAATAAAAAAAAATATCAGGTTGGCGATTTGATTAAATTTAAGTTAGATTATATGGGAATGCTCAGGATAATGAGCTCAAAATATATTGAAAAGAAAGTGAAAAACACCACATAACAAAGGCTATACATAATGCCGGTTTCGTGTTGTATATAAAATCTTTAGAAATAAATAAAATTAGTGGTAAATTGAAAATTAATCGTTTCAAAATGCCCAACTTTTCATAATTCCACCGTTGGCATTTATTGTAAAAAACCGTTTACAATAAAAAAATCCGTACAGAAAAAAGAGTAACTGTCTTTGAGATTGATTTTTTCAAAGAAAATATGACAAAAGAAAATTCAATAAAATTATTCCAAATTGCAAATATTGGTAAAGTTTTAGCCGATAGTACAGACCCAATCTCCTTATTAGCCCCCGACTTATCCGCCGGCTGGCGGAGGGTTAATGAGAAACACAATCTATGGATTTAACCATTTTATCATTAGATTCGCCCTATGGCGAAATGGTTAAATCCCCTTTTTTAAGTGGGCTCATCTTTATGATAAACCGAAGATTTTTTTAAGTGGGTAAATCGCATTTGATTTCACTAAGAAATTTACCTACTCGAGCAAAAACAAGGAAAATTTTCGTAAATTTTCTCTAAAATTCCTCGCCTTTTTCTTCCGAAGATTCAATAAATTCCACTCCAAATTTATATCCTTCCTCTTTAATATATTTGACCCAAATAAGTTTCGCTCGTTTATCCTGTGCCTTTCCATCAACATCAAAACGAATTTCAAATTCCAATTCAATAGGAATTTTAAAACTCATCCCACCTTTTGAATAATCTTCACCAGTTCCATAAAGAATATCAAAATCACCAACCATTTCCAGATTTGTCTCCAAACCTTTTCTTGGAAGCCGTACCCCAAACTTTTCTTTTGATTCATCTCCTGTTTTTTCTACCTTTGCAAGTTGTTGCCTAAGATTCTTGATTATCTTTGAATATTCCCCAATCTCCTTAATTAAATCTTCTTTAGTTTTTTCTTCAAATTCTTGCATTGGAACTCCTTCACTATTTTAATAATATCGCTAATGATTTTATATAACTTCGTGTGATTTTCAAAAACCTTGTCAATAAAAATGTTTCTAAACCACGATATTTCTCAATACTTTAACATTTATATTTCACCAATATTTTCCTTTAGAATCCAACCGCCGTTGCCTGTGGGCAATTTTATCAACACCCAGTCCCCATCGAATTTTTCGATTTTCACCTTCAAACCTTCGTGGATGGTAAAAACCTGCTCGAATTCCTGAGTTGGTCCGCTGTATGCCAACACGGTTTCCCCAAGGATAACCGCTGAATTTTTGGAATGGAATTGCATCAATCGGGTAACAGTAAAAATGAGAAAAAAAACAAAAAGGATGGAAAAAAGTAGCATAAAAGCTCGAATAATTTTTTTGGATACATCGCTGCGAGAAATTACCATGAATGCTGTAATAAGCATTAGAATCATAAAAGAGGCGATCCCAAAAATCGTCAGCAAATTTATCGAAAAGAAATAAAAGATATTCTGAGCAACTTGCTCCAAAAAAGTTTCCTGAGTTTCTTCTTTATCTTTAAGTGTGGATTTTAGCAAATCGATATTCTGGGATAATTCTTTATTTTGTGGCTGAAATCTCTTAGCTTTTTCATAATAAAGTCTTGCCAATCCCTTTTCTCCCAATTTGAAATAAGTATTTCCGAGATTATAAAACAAAATAAAATTTTCCACTCCCTGTTTGACCACTTCTTCGTAACCCTCTTTTGCTTTTGTATAATTTTGATCTTGATATGCTTTGTTTGGGATTGAAATATCATACTCGGCAAACAAAACCGAACTTACCAAAATGAATAGAAAAAAAATTAATGCTTTATATTTCACTTTTTTCTCCTGAATTTAATTTTTTGCAATTTTCCAATTATGTCTTCGAGCTGACTAAGATTTTCTTTCATATCTTTTTCAGAATAGGAAAAACCGCTGAATCTAGCCTGATCAGTGAGCATTAGAAACTTTTTCACTTTTTCGGTCAAATCCGTATCAATGCCATTTGCCTCAAAAACATCAATAACTTCTTGCAATTGCATACCCGCAGCAGATAGATTAAATTTGTTAGCAATATAATTTTTTAGAGTCTTTTCTATCGCAGGAAAAAAAACTTCTCCATTTTCATCATTACAAACTTTACGAGTAAATTTCAAATCCGTTTTTAATTGCTTGTTTGAAATTTTTAATTTATAATATCCCCTATCGGAAAGTAACTTGTCGCTCTCTTTTTTTATCAAAAAGGCGATAAAAAGAATGACCATCCCCAATACGGCAATTAGCCAGAACCACAATTTCTGAACAAGAAAAGAATTATTGTAAATCACGTTTTTGTTAATGATAAAATTGATGTCAATCCCCTGTACTACGATTCCTTTGGGATTAACATAGGAAGTTGCTGATAATGGAATGTCAGATTTCTCGGCAGTGAAATGACAAGATTTTGTTTCCACAGTGGAATATTTACCTGTTTGAGTATTAAAATACGAAAATTTTATGGGAGGAATCTCATATTTACCTGGTTCTTGAGGGATTAAAATAAATTTTATTGTCTTATATCCGGCAGTTTTGTAACTATCGGTCAGGGTGTTATTTTCTTCAGGTGGAAAAGTGCCGATATTATTGATTTGAGGAATAAGTGGAGCGTCAAACATCTTTATGTTTCCACTTCCGGAAATTGTAACCGTGAGGGTAATGGACTCGCCGGCTTTAACTTCGTGTTTGCCCAACTCGGCTTTTATGGAAAAAGTTCCAACCGCTCCCGTGTAATCTTCGGGACGATCAATCAAGGGAAGTTTTTTTACATGAATTGTAATTGGTTGTGAACTGAGCATAACTCTTTTTGTATTTCCAAAATCAAAAAAACTTCTAGCCGGAGTATTGTACGCTCCCACGAGTTGCATCGGATCAAGTTTAAAATCACCCTCATGTATTGCGAAAAGGGTGTATTCGCTGATTTTGTAGGTATAATATCTTATGCCTTTTAAATTTTCCAGCGTGTATCTGATATTTGTTGCCTGAAAAACATCCTCTTTGATAAAACCCGGAAAATTCGGCATCTGTTCGGGCTGAAGTCCGGACAATTCTTTCCGGCTATAAATTTTATAAATAATTGCAAATGGCTCTCCCACATATACATTGCGTTTTGTGGGAATGGCTTGAAGAAACATTTTTCTTCCATCAGCTATTGCCGAATTTGGTGAAGTTCGTTGCGATTGTGATAAATTATTGGGAGAGGTTTGGGTTGAAGAATTTCCCTTAATTATGTTAACCCGAATTGAGTTGGTTTTATATTTTTTCCGGTTGTATTTAACTTCTATCGGCGGAATTACAAAATTCCCTAATTTGAGAGGAGCAAGTGTATAAGTAAAACTTTTTGTAATACTTTTATCTACTTTTCCATTAATAATTTGAATTGACGAAGAACTCGAAGATGATTGCCCGATTATCTGAAATCCTGTGAGCTGCGGAATGATCGGTTCTACATCAACATTCTTATTTGCTTCAATCTCCACGGTTAATTGCAGACTATTTCCCATAATTATCTGAGTACGATCTACATAGGAAGACACGGATAACTCAAGAAACTCAGCCTTTAAAATGGCTGGAAATGTGATAAATAATATTAATATGGAAATTGAAGAAATTATATTTTTGGTAAATTGCTTACTTTTCATCTAATTTTTCTTTTTTGTTAGCTACAAATATTTTATTTAATATTATTTTTGAATTCGCAGCTAATTTTTTCACCAATTTTTATCGACTTTTTTGGGTGAGCTTTTTTTCTTGATCAATTCTTTTATTCGCTCTTTCTGTTTTTCATCTTCCTGCTTCTGCATTGCATTTAAGAGGCGTTTTGCCTGTTCAATTTTTTGTTTCTGTTCCTCACTTTGCTTATTTTGTTCCGGTTGTTTCTGCTGCTCATCCTGTTTATCTTGCTTCTGATTTTTTTGCTTTTCCTGTTCTTTTTTTTCTTGCTCCTGTTTCTCTTGTTCCTTTTTCTTTTTGTCTTGTTGATCTTTATTTTGTTCTTTCTTTTGCTCTTTATCTTTTTTATCCTGCTTCTTATCCTTGTTTTGTTTATCCTGATCGTCCTGCTGTTTTTGCTGCTGTTGTAATAATCGTTTCGTCATTTCAAAATTGTATCGTGCTTCGGAATTTTTGGAATTATCTAACAAGGCATTCTTGTAACTGCCCAATGCTTCTTTCAATTTTTTCGTTTGAAAAAAACTATTGCCAATATTCGTCCATGTTTTTGATTTATCCATTTTCTCACTTTTTAAGGCACTTTTATAGGAGGAAAGAGCTTTTTCATATTGCTTGTTTTTATAATAAGCATCACCGAGATTGAAATGCAACATCCCGTCTTCAGGATTTTCTATACTATTTGCAGAATATAATTTTTCTGCCTTTGAATATTCTTTTTTTTCATACAACTTATTTGCATTATCGTTTTTTAGAACTTTCTCATAATTAAGTGCAAAGCAAGACGTGGAAATAAAGTAAAATAAAATTGGAAATACTGCTTTTTTCATCCTAACCTTTCAAACCGATTTTTCGCAAAAATATCATTTGCATAATGATAAATAAAGCAAATGCCAGAAATACAAAATACTTATATTGCTCTTTGTACCGCGTATATCTGTGTTGAGCCAATTTTTCTTTTTCCATCAGATTTATTTCATTGAAAATTTGTCTAATCTCGCCTTCTCCGGCAGAAACTTGAAAGAAACCACCGTGAGTTTCTCGGGCAATCTTACTTAGGGTTGTTGCGTCAAGTTGAGATAATACAATATTTCCATCGGCATCTTTCACATAAGACTTTTCGCCTGTTTGAGCATTTCTTATTGGAATGGGAGCGCCATTTTGAGTTCCTACTCCAATAGTATAAATTATTACATTTTCACTTTTTGCAACTTTTATCTCTTGTTCAATGTTTCCTTGCAGATTTTCTCCGTCTGTGATCAAGATTAGAACTTTATTCTTTGCATATTCAGGAAAGAGCGAGATTGATGTTTGGATCGCTTCGGGTAAATTCGTTCCCTCTTTGGGAATAATTCCCACGTCCACAATCGAAGCAAACATTTTCAACGCAGAATAATCATTTGTCAAAGGGCACTGCACAAAAGCATCACCGGAAAATATTACGAGTCCTACTCGATCACCTTGCAATTGATCAATAAAGCTGGAAAAGGCATTTTTGGCACGCTGGATTCTGTTGGGTTTTAAATCCTCGGCAAGCATGCTCGATGAGACATCTGTGGCAACAACTATATCGAGAGATTTCTCTTCGATAATTTGTAATTTTTTTCCCCACTGAGGTCGGGCTGCTGCAATTATCAGTAAGATAATAATCACGATAAGTAAAAAATTCGTAATCGTTTCTGCAATGGTTGAGCGATTGAGAATCAATTTCTCTTGCATCTCTGTAGAGGCAAATGTTTCGAGCAGTTTCCTTTTCTTTCTTCTGGAAAAATATAAACCGAAAAAAATCAAAGGAATCAGGATCAGTGCTATAAAAAATTCAGGATTTCCGAAATGCATTAGGGTAACCTTTTAAATATCATTTTTGAAATAATTATATCGAGAACAAAAAGAAATATCGTGAAATAGATGAAATAAAAGAAAAGATCGAAATAATTGTAATAAACTTTTTCAGAAATTTCAGTCTTCTCCAATTTATCAATCTCACTCAATATTTTTTTTAATTGCCCGGGATTTCTGGCTCTTCTGGCAAATTTTGTTCCGCTCAATTTTGCGATTTTATTTAGGGTTTCAATATCAATATCAAGTTGTTGATTAGCATATTGGGTACCGTAAACAGGATGATCAACCGGAATCTTGGAAATACCATCTTTCCCCACTCCAATCGTGTATATTTTTATCCCGAATTCTTTGGCGAGATTTGCTGCGGTTATCGGGTCCATATTCCCGGCATTATTTCTTCCATCTGTTAGAAGAATGATTACCTTGCTTTTTGCTTTGGAATTTCGCAATCTGTTCAATGCCGTTGCCAAACCCATTCCTATCGCAGTGCCATCTTCGATCATACCGGTTTTAGTCTCGTCAAGGAGTCGGTGCAAAATTTTATGATCAATTGTCAGCGGACATTGGGTGTAACTATTTCCGGCAAAAATCACCAGTCCGACTCTATCGGTTGGACGCTTTGAGATGAAATTCTTCGCTTCCTCTTTTGCAACATAAAGGCGATTATTCGGTTTAAAATCAATTGCGCGCATGCTCGTGGAAACATCGAGAGCAAGTACAATATCCACGCCTTTATCTTTAACTTTGCTATATTTTTCCGGTATGACAGGTCTGGCAAGCGTAAAAATCAGAGTTGCAAATATCAAAATTTTGATAAAATAATTTCCTACATAAAAAAGAATATTGTTTTTTCTTAGGGATTTTGAACTGATCAAAGATAAATCTGAAAATAATATTGTGGGGCGTTTTTTGAGTTTTATGAAAATCTCATAAGCTGCGATCACAGGTAAGATTATAAAAAACCAAAAATATTGAGGATTAAGAAATATTATCTTCATGGTCAGTTTTATCCATCTCGTCTGATTTTGTTTTAACAATCAAATTTTCCAGATTTTCGATTAGGGGGTCCGCTTCGGAAAATGAAGGAAGAAATTTTGCATATTTCACTTTATCACACTTTTTGAGAATTTTTACAAATTGTAAGTCTTCCTCAACTTCATTATTTCTTAATAGCTGCTTTATTTCAAAACTCGTGCTTTCAAGAATCGGAAGTTTAAATCGGTTTTCCAAATATTCCCGACAAATCCAGGAAATATTTACATAATACTCTTTAATTTTTCCACGAGACAACAATTTTTCTAATCTTAAACTATCTAATTTTCGCAAAGCTATTAGATGGGCAGGTTCGATTTTTTTCTTCCTGATAGGAATTATTGGTTTACCTTTTTTATATCTCGTGAAAATAATAATTGCGAAAACAATTATAGCGATAATCAGAAGCGGGAAGAAAATATCCCAAAAGCCAAGTTTCAAGGATAATGGTGAAAAAATATCTTTGATGCCGCTAGTGTCTTTTTCCGTTAATATTGATTTAATAAAAATTTTTAACGAATCGGAATAAATAAAGGTAGTATCATTTTCATTAATAATTTGAAATTCCTGAATTGGTATTTTTTGCTTACCGGTATCAAAAAATGCTGCTGTGAAATTGAAATCCGTGATTCTGTCTTCACCTTTTGGAATATCTCTTGATTGAATATTTAGAATCGCGAAATTTTCCGACTCATTCTTTTCTGTCAAAACAGACTGAGTATTCTTCGGATGCAAAATTTGAACATCAAAAAAAACTTTGTCCCCTATCTCAATATTTTTAACATCCGTTCGAGAAGTATCTATAAACGTGTGAATCTCGGCACAAAATCCACTCACGGAAATTAATGTAAAAAAGACAAACGGCAAAATCAATTTCTTAAAATTCATCGTAATCTTTTTTCGCGTTGCTTAAAAAACCTGATCAACTTTTTTATATACGGCTGATCTGCCTGAATATCTATCAAATCTATTTTAAATCGCTTCAAATCCGTTTCTAATTGGTCAATTTTTTTAGTTTTTTGGTTGATAAAATTTGTTTGGAATTCACGTGAATTCGTATTAATTAAAATTTCTTTTCCGGTTTCCGTGTCTTCTACCAAAATGTGCCCCAATTTGGGAATTTCCAACTCTTTGGGATCGAGAATTCTAGCGGCAATCACATCGTGTTTTTGCGAAAGAATCTTCATTGTTTGCAAAAAATCTTCATCAAGAAAATCGGAAATAACAAATACGATGCTCTTTTTTTTGGACATTTTGTAATAGTATTTCAGAGCCTCGCTGATATTGGTTTTTTTATGCTCGGCTTTGTGATAGAGAATTTCCCGAACAATTCGCAGAACAGATTTCTTCCCCTTTTTTGGAGGAATATATTGTTCTACTTCGTCCGAGAAAAGCATCAGACCTACTTTATCATTATTCCGGATTGCAGAAAAAGCAAGAATAGCCCCAAGTTCAGCTGCTATTTCTCGTTTGAGATTCCGAGCGGTTCCAAAATTTCCAGATCCGCTAACATCAATCATGAGCATCACAGTAAGTTCGCGGGTTTCCTCAAATTTCTTTATGTAAGGATGCCCGAAACGGGCTGTAACATTCCAGTCGATCAGTTTAACATTATCACCGGGTTGGTAGGCTCTGACTTCGGAAAATTCTAGCCCTTGCCCTTTAAATATGCTGTGATACTCACCTGAAAAAAGTTCGTTTACCAAGCTGCGAGTTGTAATTTCGATCTTACGAACTTTTTCCAATATCTCTTTTGGAATCATAATTATTCTTTAGAAAATTGATTTACTTAGG
>JAYEKN010000039.1:14202-15379 GCA_034661015.1 Candidatus Cloacimonadota bacterium | reverse complement strand
AGAACATCTTTCCCGATCTCTTTGATATCGTCCGGAGAAACGTATCCGCGTTGATCCAACAAAGCATTTGCTTTTGCTGCTCGTATTAGGTAAATTGAAGCACGAGGAGAGGAGCCAAAATCAATGAAATTTTTGATATCTTCCAATTTATAGTTTTCCGGTTCTCTTGTGGCAAAGATAAGATCAAGAACATATTCTTTAATTTTATCATCCACATAGATTTCATCAACCAAGTTTCGGGTTTTAAGAACATCTTCACGACTGATGATTTTGTTAACGTGCAAATTGGGTCTGTTCGTCATTCTTTCGATAATCTCACGCTCTTCTGATTTGGAAGGATAATCAATTTTGATTTTGAGCATAAATCGGTCAATTTGTGCTTCGGGCAGAGGATAGGTACCTTCCTGTTCAATAGGATTTTGAGTAGCCAAAACCAGAAATGGTTCGTCCAGTTTGTAAGTTGTATCACCAATAGTAACTTGGCGTTCCTGCATAGCTTCGAGCAAAGCACTTTGAACTTTGGAGGGAGCACGATTTATTTCATCGGCAAGGATCAAATTGGAAAAAATTGGACCCTTTTTCGGTGTAAAATTTCCTTCCTTCTGATTGTAGATAAGTGTTCCGATCAAATCAGCAGGAAGCAGGTCAGGAGTAAATTGAAGCCGATTGAAATCGCAGTCAATTATTTGACTCAATGTACTCACAGCCAAAGTTTTTGCTAATCCGGGCACACCCTCAAGCAAGATATGACCATCCGCAAATAAGCCGATCAGCAAGCGTTTTATCATATATTCCTGCCCCACGATAACCTTGCCTATTTCCGAATAAATAGATTTCAGGAACTCAGTATGTTCCATCACTTTTTTATTAATTTCTTGAATTTCCATAGAAACTCCGATTCTTTTTTATCAACCACTAATTCACGAATGTTTTTAAAAGAATATAATTCGTGAAATTCGCGGCTGATTTTATGTTTTATTTATTTTCTGCTTTTCTAACTCACCCTCGGTCCCTCTCTTCAAAGAGAGGGATGACTTAGGTTCAAAGGCAATTTTTTCTTTCTGTTTTCTGGTTTTCACTGTTCACATTTCACTTTTCACATTTTCTTTGTAAGCCACTAATTCACGAATATTTTAAAAAAAATATCATTAGTGAATTCGTGGCTGATTTTATTTCA
>JAYEKN010000039.1:0-14102 GCA_034661015.1 Candidatus Cloacimonadota bacterium | reverse complement strand
ATTTTTTCTTTCTGTTTTCTGGTTTTCACTGTTCACATTTCACTTTTCACATTTTCTTTGTAAGCCACTAATTCACGAATATTTTAAAAAAAATATCATTAGTGAATTCGTGGCTGATTTTATTTCATTATTCATTTTCTGCTTTTCTAACTCACCCTCGGTCCCTCTCTTCAAAGAGAGGGATGACTTCGGTTCAAAAGCAATTTTTTCTTTCTGTTTTCTGGTTTTCACTGTTCACATTTCACTTTTCACATTTTCTTTGTAAGCCACTAATTCACGAATATTTTAAAAAAAATATCATTAGTGAATTCGTGGCTGATTTTATTTCAAAATAATTCCGCTTTCGATTTTTCTTTTCAACTCATTCTCATCCTTTGCAAAATATTTACTAATATGATTCACAATCCCATCAATCACATCAAATGAAATATTTTTCCGTTTCATAGACATAGTTTGTTGCTGAATAATATATAATCCATCTAAGGCTGAATCCTGAATATTCGAACTAAAATCGTCATGAACCACTTCCGCTACGATAAGAGCTAAACAATCTGGAAACATTTTTTTTATTCGTCGAACACTTCTGTGAATGCTATTAAAAAGCCAATCGTCGAGAATCATTGCGGTTTCTGTTATAACTAATGGAAAAACCAAATCTTGAGTAAAATAAGCTTTTCGGCCATCCATACGGTACTGCATTTTCAATGATCTACCAATCACACACCGCATTTTTTGTTCACGAAAGTTGAGCACTTTTTCATTTTTCAGATCATCAATGTTATGAATAAATCCGGTAAGTTGGTTAGCAATAAAGGCACGGGTCAGCAATACATTTTTTGACCGTGTAATCGGCATATCTTTATAAACATAATATACGAATTCTGAAAGAGCTGTTTCATACAACTTTCTATCACCCAAGAAGGAGTTTTTGTGACGGTATTTTTTTTGAAATATATGACGACGATAATCTGCATACAATCTGATTTTTTCTTTTAAATCGTCTTCGCTATTGCTTTCTATTGCGAGGTTTGCTTCTTTCCATCTTCTGTAATTAAGATAAATTTCGTTAAGAAACATTGTTTTACGAGCGTCTTTTGCATTGGTTTTCAGTTCATCAATTGTTTCACCGTGTCGGAATGTATCCATTATAATTTCTCGTTTCTTAAATTAGCAAAAATGGGAAATGATGCACACATGTTTTTCACTTCCTGCTTAATTTTTATCAACTCTTCATCGTTATTAACATTTTGTTTAACGCGATAAATAAATTCAGCAATTTTGATCATCTCTTCTTCTTTCATCCCTCGAGTTGTAACGGCTGGTGTTCCAAGTCTAATACCGGAAGCTACAAATGGGGGTCTTGTATCGAACGGAACAGTGTTTTTGTTTGCAGTGATTCCCGCTTTATCGAGAGCACCTTCCATCTTTTTGCCGGATGGATTACCGGATTCTTTTGTGCCCAGATCTATGAGCATGAGATGATTGTCTGTTCCGGCAGAAACCAATCTGAAACCTTTTCTCATAAGAGAATCAGCTAGGACTTGTGCATTAACGATAACTTGCTCCTGATATCGTTTGAAGTCATCCCCCATTACTTCTTTAAAGGCAATCGCTTTTGCTGCTATCACGTGTTCCAGCGGTCCTCCTTGCCCCCAAGGAAACACAAATTTATCTACATCTTTTGCATATTTTTCCTTACATAAGATGAGCCCACCGCGAGGACCTCGTAAGGTTTTGTGGGTGGTTGATGTAACAATATCGGCATACTTAACCGGATTTGGGTGCAAACCGGTAGCGCAAAGTCCGGCTATGTGAGCCATGTCAACTATTAAAATCGCACCAACTTCATCTGCAATCTCACGGAATTTCGCAAAGTTAATTTCTCTCGGATAAGCGCTTGCTCCAGTAAGAATTATTCTCGGTTTGCATTCTTTTGCTTTTTCAAAAATGGAATCGTAATCGAATTGCTCTGTTTCTTTGTTAACGCCATAAGCAACAATATTAAAGAGTTGTCCCGAAAAACTGAGCGGATGCCCGTGAGTGAGGTGTCCACCGTGTTCGAGTTTCAAACTCAAGATCGTATCTCCAGGTTTTGCAACCGCAAAATATGCTGCCATATTTGCCTGTGAGCCGGAATGAGGTTGAACGTTTGCGTGTTCTGCCCCAAAAATCTCCTTTGCGCGTTCGATGGCTAATTCTTCGATTTTATCAACATATTCGCATCCACCGTAATATCGCCCGTAAAGTCTGTATTTTACTTTTCCATCTTTGCGACTACGACGATATGGATATCCTTCTGCATATTTGTTTGTTAGTACCGAACCTGCTGCTTCCATAACCGCATCAGATACGATGTTTTCCGAAGCAATTAATTCCAGATTTTGATTTTGACGATTAACTTCGTCCATCATAAAACCGAAAACTTCCGGATCTGATTTTTTAATTTCATTATAATTTAACATAATTCCTCCAAAGGGATTATTAGATGGTTTATTTTTGAATGTAAATATTTTATTCTGATATGTAAATTGGCTGTTTCTACTGTTCTTCGTATTTTTGTATTTTTTTTATTCGTCTGTGATGTCTTCCTTCAGCAAAACCGGTTTTCAACCAAACATCAACAACTTTTTTAGCATTTGTAAAATCAATAAATCTTCCGGGTAGTATTAAAATATTTGAATTATTATGCTGGCGCGAAAGTTTTGCAATTTCAGGAGAAGTGCAAAGAGCTCCCCGGATATTTTTAACTTTGTTGGCTACGATACTCATTCCGATACCGGATCCGCAAATAAGGATTCCCGCATCGAATAAACCTTGTGCCACCTTCTCGGCAGCTGGAAAACCCACGTCAGGATAATCACATGATTCTTTTGTATATGTTCCCGCATCCTCAACTACATATTTATCATGCAGATAATCCAACAATCTCCCCTTTAATTCAAATCCTGCATGATCTGATGCTATGATTATTTTTTTCATCTATTCAATTTTATGTATCGCTTTATGCTAAAAAATAGTTGTGTGCTAATTGCTTTCATCCCGAAAAATTATCGGGATGCTATTCTATTTATCCCCGTTGGGGAATCGTTAATATTTTTCATTTTACGTTTTTACATTGTCATTCAAACAAAAGGACTCGTGTGCCACATTGTTCAGTTTTACATTATTCATTATTCATTATTCATTATTCATGATGCCAATGCTCCAAGAATGATCGAGTAATATTTGGAGTCATCACTATCGGAACGAGAAGTGAGAACACATGGCACATTCGCACCCATAACAATAGCCGCCAATTTTGCATTTCCGAGATACGCAAGTGTTTTATAGACAATGTTTCCTGCTTCGATATTCGGGAATAAAATTATGTCTGCGTCTCCAGCCACTTCGCTTTTTATCCCTTTAATATCAGCACTTTCTTTTGAAACAGCCAAATCCATTGCAAGTGGTCCATCTACTAACATACCTGTGATCTGTTTTCTGTCCTGCATTTTAGAAAGAATAGCAGCTTCCATGGTGGATTGCATTTTGGGATTTACCTTTTCCACAGCAGCAAGAATTGCGGCTTTTGGTTTTTTTATTCCGAGAGAATTTGCGATTTGTTTACAATAACCAAGCATTTTTATTTTATTTGAGAGGTCCGGATATGGAATCACGGCTACATCGGACAATAGAAGCAGTTTGTGATAAGTAGGAACTTCCATAACAGTAACGTGAGAAAGAATTTCACCTTTTTTCATCAAACCCTTGTTCTTATCAAGAATCCCTCGCATATATTTTGCTGTATTACAAAGACCCTTCATAAGATAATCTGCTTTGCCTTCCTTAACGAGTTGAACAGCTTTTTTGATTCCTTCCTCTTCAGATTTAACATCAATTATTTTTAATTTTGATATATCCAGCCCTTTTTCATCAGCAACTTGCTTGATCTTGTCTTGCTGCCCGGTTACAATCACATTTAATAAATCTTTATTCAAAGCTCTGGTAACAGCTCCTAATGTATGGGGATCTTCTCCCATTGCAACTGCAAGAGTTTTTTTCTCTTTTCTTTCTTTTAAGTATTTTTCCATTTCTTTTAGATGCCTGATAGGTTTCACTTTTCCTCCGAAATATTATATTAGAATTTGTGTTAAAAATTTCTTCAATTCCAAAAAAGGCAAAATAGTTGTCAAGTAATGCAATTATCCCATATCCTTCCGAAACAAAAAACCGCACTACATCTAATTTATTTGAAAAAAATTATAGATTTCCTTGACGAAAAAGCACATCGTTTTAAATTTATACAAAAATAAATTAAAATAATTCTGGAGAAAATGATGAAAATTAAACCTATTGATGATCGTGTTCTTATCAAAAGCATAGAACTTAAAGATGAAAAAAAAGTAGGAAATATCATTATTCCCGATACAGCAAAAGAAAAACCACAAATTGGTGAAATAATTGCAGTTGGGAATGATGAAGATCTACAAGATTTAGTAAAAGAAGGTGATAAAATAATATATGCCAAATATGGTGGAACTGAGATCGAGCTCGAAGGTGAAAAATTCCTTATCGTGCAACGTTCCGACCTTTTGGGAATTGTTGAATAATATTCACCCAAACTAAAACTACGTTTATGAGCGGCATTTTCGGATGTCGCTCTTTTTTTTCTTTATTCTTTTTTCCTCAACCCATTTTTCATATTTTCGAGAAAATTCAGGCTGCTTCATGGACAATTTTTTTCACGTCATTGACGGAATCAAGAATCCACATTTCCCTTCTCCCTTCTCCCTTCTCCGTTTTCCCTATTCTAGTTTCTGCCTGATCTCAGGAGCAAATGCTCCGTTAGGAAACTCTTTTAAATATTTCTCATAACTGCTTGTTGCAAGTTCAAACTTTTCCAAATAATAATAACAGTCTCCTATCCGTTTGCTAATAAACTCGCTATAATCCGGGGAAGTATCCGGTTCGCTAACATTGGTTGAATCCGGCAATTCCATAACAGATTTTGCAAGAGCCAATTGCAAATAGATCTTTAACGCTTTATCATAATAAAGATTGTTGTAAAAATAATTTGCCATAGTGAAAGTGCAAAAATATTTTACATCCTCATTTTTCGCAGAAACTAAAAGTTTCTGAAACGACATTTCTGTTTTATGCAGTTGAGGAGTTTCCAGATTAAACAAAAAATTTAAAATATCAGTTTTCAGCGAATCATCTGCAGATTTTAAATTACTATTTTTGGTAAAATTATGTAATTTCACAAAATCATTGAAATATTCATTTGCAGAATTCTCTGCTGTAAATTCCTCAAAAAGAGAATCTGATTCTGTATAATTTCCTACTAAAATATCAGTTAAATACAACTTGTATTTTGCCTGATAAGAAAATTCATTATCCTTGCCCTTGATTTTAGCTACGATATTTTGAAAAATATCTTTTGCCTTATCGTATTTCGATTCGTGCAAAAAACAATCCCCGAGCAAAAGGTCTAATTGATCGCCATACTTGCTTCTTACCGAAAGTTTTCTTGCCTGAAGAATATATTTTCGAGCCTCAACAATCGAATCCTGTATTGTATATTTAATCTCGATAAGTTCCACAAGGCTTTCAAATATCAACAAATTTAACTTTGAGCGATTTTTCATACCTTTTGTTTGCAAATGGACAACCCTTTTGTAAAAGCCTTCTGCTGCAGAATACCGATGAGTCAAAAAATACAAATCGGCAATATTTTTATATAATCCGAATTTCATCACTACATCAATTTTATCATTTTTCAAGATTTCTTCATAAACGGAAATAGCCAAATCGAACTGCTCTCCCTTAACAGCAATTGAAGCAAATTGGAGCATAGAATTCACATCCAAATTCTTATAAATTTTAAAAGCCCTGTCATACTCGCGATTTCTCACATAAAATTCTGCAAGAAGTTTTCTAAATAAATTATCTTCAGATTCTCCCTGTCTATCTTGCAGTTCCTCAATAATCATTTTGTTGCCTGCCCTGAGATTTTCTAGAGAATATTTAACAAAGCCGTAGGAACGTACATCTAAAATGCTGAAATACTCCTTAATCGCATGTTCATAATCCATCTGAGCTTTATAAATTTCTGCTAATTGGCGTGCATAAATGGTTTGAGTTTTCGAGACTTTTCGTGCTTCGAGATAAAATTCTTCGGCTTCCTCAAACAGATGCTCCATAGCATAAACACGGGCAATTTGATCGTAAACAGAATAATTTTTAGGATTGAGATTGATGAATTTTTCGGCTTCGAGATTTGCTTTTCTTTCTTGATTTTGCACCAAGAACAATCGAATTTTAGTTAGAAAATAGTAATTGATTTTCAAATAATCTTTCTCTTTTTGGAGCAATTCATCTAATTTTTTGTAATTTCTTGTATTAAAATAAAACCTGATCAGCCGCGTAACAGCTTTTTCATTGTGCGGATAATTCATGACCAATTCTTTATATAATGATTCCGCTTTTTCAGTTTGATTCTGACGCTCAAAAAAACTTGCTCGTTGCAATTTCATATTTATAATCTGTTCGTCAGAATAGCAAAATAATTGACTAACCAAAACAAATATTAATAAAAGCAGGATCAGAAAAAATTTATTTCTGTTCATATTGGATTTTTTCCAGATATTTTTTAATAAGATTGTGAAATTCTTCGGGATAATTTTCGTTGATAAATTTCAAAACATCTTTCACTTCTTTAGAATTTTTGTTGATCCTAAGTGAATCGGGTGTTGCATATTCAAACAACTCGGGCGTTTTTGCTTTCCGTTTATTGCTGAAATCGCGTTTGTGAATTGATCGCTGGGCATCAAGAAGGCGGGAATGAATGTGCTGCTGCTTCTCAATTAGATCCTGATCAATAATTCCTTTATTCAATTTTTTTAGCACTTCATTTATTTCATCCCCAAGAGATTGCAAATTGCCCATCAGTTTTTCTGCTTCCGGGAAATCGCGCAAAACCCTTTCCAGATTTTCTTTGATTCGTTGTTCATTTCCAGCAATTCTATCCATCATTTTTCTCTGTTGAGGAGACAAACCTTGCCCTTGTCCCATTTGCTCCATCATTTGCTGCATCAGAGCCTGAGCGAGCATGGTGACACCTCCCTGCTGCTGACCCATTTTCTGCAACTGCTGCATAAGTTGCTGCATTCCTCCCCCACCGCCTTGCTGCCCTCCACCGCTTGACTGGAGAAGATCATAAACCAACAGATTGATTCCGGAGAAAATTCTTTCCTTATCCTTTTGAATATTATAAGTGCGTCTATTTCTAAGTTGATCAAACATAGAATCAAAATCATTTATCAGGCTTGCTACGTGTGGAGAAAATTTAGGGCTAAGAATGAGGATGATCAACGGATTTTTAAAAAGTTCTTTCATCACATTTTGGATTCCGTCATAGATCGCAATTTCTTCATCAAGCACCTCAAAAGATTTATAGTTATTTCCCAATATTTTCTCCTGAATTCCTGAAAAATAGAGAAGATTGAAGATGGTTTTGTCAATCAGCTTTTGAAATTCAGCCATTGCCATTCCCTGCATAGATTGCTGGGCTTTTTGGATGGAATTCTTCATTGAAGACATAGATTGCTGAATTGATTGTTGCATTTTGGAAAGATTCTGTTTTTTGTTGGCTTGCATTTGTTGGGCAGATTGCTGCATTTGTGGGGACATCTCATTTTTCTCAGCCTGCTCCAATGCTTCTCTCAACTCGTTGGCGGATTTATTTTTCTGGTTTTTTTCCAGTTCCTCAATCTGTTTTTGAATTTCTTCTTTCAAACTTTCATATTTTTCGGAAATTTCCTTTTGCTTCTCGCTAAGGTCACTCATGTCAGAATTATTATCCATCCGCTCTTGCGCATTCTCATTCAAATCTTTTTGCAGTTTTTCCATCTCTTCAGCCTGCTGGAGGATTTTTTGCATATTCTGCTCTAATTTTATTTTTTCCAAAAGTTTAAGCGTTTCATCCAATTTCTTCAAAAAATCCTCTTGCATAGATTTGAATTGTTCCATCGCTTTTTTCATCTGTTCTTGATCTACATTCTCCAAAGACTCTTGCATTTTTTTGATGGCATCCATTAGTTCGGGAGTGGCAATATCTTTCATTATCTCCTGAATTTTTTTTAGTTTTTCCAGAGTTTCTTTTGAAACAGCTTTATTTTTTTCTATCTGCTCCACAAACTTTTTGTATTCTTCTGCAGTTTTTTCTGCGAGTTCAGCCATCTCTTTTTGATTTTCGAGAGTTTCTTTCAGTTCATCCTTTTGTTCCCAATCAAGTTCTTCGTTTTTCAGATATTTCCTTCGCAAGTCTTCAAATTTCTTTTTATTTTTTTTAGCCTTTTCCAAAGTTTCTGCAAGATTTTCATATTTACTTTCCTGCTGCTTGTCAATTTCCTCATATAATTCTTCGATAGAAGGAAATTTTAAAAGATATATTCGGGATTTAGATGACTGTTTTTCCGGTTCGCTACAATTATCCCAAATTTGTAAATAATAGGCAATTACATCTCCGGGAAAAAGTCTATGCTCATTCAAATCAAAAATATAACTTCCATTAAGATTCGTAATATTCGCATCAACGTCAATATTCTTGTGGATAAATTCCCCATCATTTTTTTTATAAACAATTCCCAACTCTGAAATTCCGAAATCGTCTGAAGCAGAATAATTTATCGTCTCGGTAAGGTTTTGGGCAAGAATCCTGTCTTCTGCCGGAAACGTTATCTTTACTTGGGGCGGTAGGTCGTCCTCTGCATAAATTGTCCTGCGGATAAAACTATTCTTATTGCCCAAAACATCCTCGAGATAAAAATAATAAGTAAGACTTTTTGTTATCTTGAAATTTGCAGAATACTGCTTTGCTTCAACCTTACTCATCTGCACGGTTTGCCCATCGGAAAAAATAATTCTGGCGTCTGTTAGCTGATTATTCACTTCAATAGAAAATTTTATATTCGTTCCTGTTAGGGTAAATATATTACCGGATGCGTCCTTTTCGATCTTCGGAAGTAGTTTTGCGTAAGCCGGATAATCATATTGAATCGTCAGATTTTTTACTGCCGGTTTTTCCAAAACAGAAATCGTAAAAGTATCTGAAACCGCAAAATCATTTCGAAAAAAGTAATCCAAACTATCATCAATATTATAAAAAGTGTAAGCTGATTTGCTCAGTTCAATTTTTTTGGAACGCAAATTTTTCATAAAAACTAATTCGTAATTTAATTCGGGATAGAAATTTTCTATTCGAACTTCCAGATTGCTCCCTTTCAAAACAACCTTATTCCCCGGAATGACTTCTATAAACGAATCAAAGTGTGGTTCAAAACTCTGAATATTTATCAAAGTCCTGAATGTTTGACGCACACTAACAGGGAAACTCAATGCCAAAATTATTACCATAACCAGTGAAACCACAAACAATTTTAGAGAGAAATAAATTTTTTGCAAGGAAAAATTGTTTTTGAAAGTTACTTTCTTAGAAATTTCGTTTGCCTGATTTATTTCCGCCTGAATTATTTCTCTTGAATAATTATCCGCAGTTTTTCGAGAATTAAACTCAAGAGCAGAGAGTAAAATTTCATTCTCTTTAGGGTTTTTTACTGCTAAGTTCTCTGCAATAAAATGCAAACCGTGGTACGAACCGATAATTTTATAAATGAGGTAGAAAAAAATTAGAAGACAGAGAATTTTAAAAATTATGCTGCCCGAATAAAGCAATTCATAATCATTCCCAAAAAAAATTGAGATAAAATGGTAAGTTATAAACAGCAGAAAAAAAATGCTCAACAAAGTTAACAAATTTTCAACAATTCTTGTAACGAAAAACTTATTGCTAAGTGATCGCAATTTTTTTTTATATAAATTCATAAATTATTTGTAATGCCTGTTCTTCTAATGCCATTCTACCTTATTTTGTTATTGATAAAGAAAAAAGATGGAGCCACCAGTGAGAGTCGAACTCACGGCCAACTGATTACGAATCAGTTGCTCTACCACTGAGCTATGGTGGCGTCAGTCAAGATTTGTTTGACGAGAGAGTGTAATTCAATGTCAAGTTTTGGAAATAACACTTGCTTTTCAAATCCCTTTAAAATCTGCCAACAATATAATTGAAAATATCTCGATGTTCTTGATGTCTCAAATTTGTGTTACTTGCAAATTATAATTTTCACTTTTATACTTTTATTATGAAAAAAGAGTTTAATTGAAAGCAATTTAGACTTCCATAATTTTTTTTAATAGAAATTATCTCAACACACATCCCCCCAAAATCAGCAAAAGATCAGCGTGAATTACACCTATACCTAAATTGGCGCTTATAGAGGAAAGATGGTTTGTAATTTCACATTTTCACAAAAAGGTAAAATAAAAGTGGATCAATTAAATAGAATGAAAATGAGATGGGTGATGTAGAAGTTCTAAATTTATAGGTTGAAAATGAATATTGTTCACTGACCCAAAGGGGTTATTCATATTTCATCCTTTCTGCGAGGGCATAAATGCCCACGCTGAATCGAATAAAGCCGGATAAATCAGGCTGAAAAAAATGGCTGCTATGTAATGAGTATTATTCATAATACTTTTTTCGATTTAGCGTGGGGGTTTACCCCCTCGCAGACATTGCCCAAAAAGACTGACGAATAAATCCAGACAAAATGCCCTCAAATAACTCGGTTTTTTTAGAAGCATTCTTGTAAAAAAATGAGGGGAAGCGAAAAATTATCTCAATTCTTGACAAGTTTATTACAACTTTTCCTAACTGTATTTTATTAAAATCAATAATTCCAATGGAGGAAAAATGGCAGTAAAAATCGATAAAAATCTTTGCACCGCATGTGCTATTTGCGTAGATGTTTGCCCTACCGAAGCACTCTCGATCAAAGGTGACGTCTGTGTAGTAGATGAAGATTTATGTGTAGATTGTGGCGCTTGCATTCCAGAATGTCCGGTCGAAGCAATTTCTGAATAACGTTTACATCTAAAAATTTAAGCCATCTTTTCAACTTTTTGATCAGATGGCTTTTATATTTTTTTTAACACCCATACCATTTCTCAAAAGCGATTTTGATGAAACGCATTGGAAAAGCGTATTACGTTTCTCCGAAACGGCATAAACCACACGCTTTGGAAAAACGTATTACAAATCGCATTATTGAATGTATTTACAAATTAAGGAAAAATAAATGAAAAAACTTTTTGCGCTGTTGCTATTATCAACAGCTTTTCTTACCGGCTGCTCAGGTTACAACTCCTTTTTTGGTTATATTCCAGCTTCGAAAAAATCTACACCTTCGGAAAAAGTTGAGCTAAAGAAAGAAGAGAATATACTCGTCCAAGATACTTTAGATGCAGATAATCCAAATAACGATTCTTTAGAGAGCACAATCACAAATCACATTTCTCTAATTTCAAGTCAGGAACAGCAGATTGATTCCCTCTTTGCCCTGGTGGATGCTCTTCAGGATTCCATTCTCTTTTTGAACAGTTCCACCCGAATTAAAATGGATTCCCAGTTTCCCGATTCCATTATTTTTGCCGGATATACTTTCGACTTGACGAATGAAAGGTATCTCGAAAAATTCAAAAAATGGTACGGTTCGGAAATCAAATACGCATATAAATACATTCCTCGAACAACCGAATGTTTTCCAATAATTGAAAACATTCTTCGTGAAAATGGTTTACCTGATGATATGAAATACCTTGCAGTTGCCGAAAGTTATCTAAGTCCATTTGCCGGTTCACACGCCGGAGCAATCGGTTACTGGCAATTTATCAAACCGACGGCAAAGCATTATGGTTTGACTGTAAATCATTTTGTGGATCAAAGGCAAGGATTGTTCAGTTCCACACAGGCAGCATGCGATTATATTATGTGGGCTCAAAATTATTTGCAAAAAATGGGAATTGATGATATGCTTCTTGCCATGTGCTCTTTCAATGCCGGCATGGGTAATATCACTCGTGCTATTCGGGAACAGGGAGGAAGAGATTTTTTCAGTTTAATCCAACGAAAAGACGAAACAGATGAATATATTTGGCGAACAATTGCCATAAAATACATTATCGAAAATGAGAATCAGATTTTTACTAAACCATTTGAAAAGAAAAAAAATCTTCTAACTAATAATAAAACAGTAAGTCTCTCTCTCAAGGGTTATTACAAGATTGATGATTGGGCTCAAGCTCAAGGAACTGTGATAAAAAAAGTGTGGGAACTGAATCCATGGATAAAAATATTTAAAAGGCAGCAGCATCGCTACTCACCGATAAACGATGTGGTGTTAAATCCGGGTAATTACACGGTTTTGATACCAAATGGCTCCATCCCAGATCCAACAAAATTAGCACGAATAGAGCAACAATTTCTCCAAAAGAATAGTGGATATTTTGTTGAACATATCGTGAAGCGAGGAGAAAATTTATATAATATTTCCCGCAGATATAAGACTTCCGTTTCAAAATTAATGCGAATAAACAGTCTGCACAATTCAGTAATTTATCCTGGTCAGAAGTTAAAATTATTTTCCGATTCTTCTGCTCCAACTAAAACAAATAAGTATTATTCTGTAAAAAAAGGTGATACAATTGCCAATATTTCTTCACACCTTGGAGTTTCTTTAACCCATCTCATTTCAAAAAATAATCTAAAAACAAGATACAGAAACAGTAATTTGATTGTAATTATTTACCCGGGGCAGAAGTTGTATTATTAAATCCACAATTTTTGACACAAATTTATTTCTATTCAATTATTGGTTTAAAATTTTTGGGAGAAAAATATGAAAGATCAACAGCTTTTAACAAAATTATGCTTAGCTTCCGGTATTTCCGGCAATGAAGAACAAGTTCGGGAGATCATGAAAAAGGAAGTTAAAAATTACGATGATGTTAAATACGATAAATTAGGATCAGTAGCATTCTATTTGAATGGTTCGAGTGATTTGCCAAAAATATTGGTAGTAGCCCATATGGATGAAGTTGGTTTTGTAGTTGCAGATATAACCAATGAAGGTTTGATAAAATTGCAACCTGTAGGCGGTTGGAATCCTCAAACTCTTCTCTCTTCTCAACTTAAAATCATCACAAATGAGGGGCAAGAATATTTGGGAACGCTCGGTTCGACTCCTCCACATTTTAAGGATAAATCTCAAAAACCGCAAGTTGTTGAAATTGGAGAAATGTTTTTAGATATTGGTTCTTCTACTTTAAATGAAGTAATCGAATATGGAATTTCACTTGGCGATTCCGTGGTCCCGGATGTAAATTTCATCAATTTTAAAAAATCGAACAAAGTAATGTGCAAAGCATTCGACGATAGAGTCGGCGTTTGTGCGGTGGTGGATATTTTAAATCATTTTTCAAACAATGAGCATCCGAATCAGCTCATTGGTGCAGGAAGTGTGCAGGAAGAAGTTGGAGCAAGGGGCGCAAAAACAATATCGCAACTTGTGAAACCCGATCTGGCGATTATTCTGGAAGGTGCTCCGGCTGACGATATTCCGGGTTTACGTGCACATCCCCAAACAAAAATCGGAGGGGGAGCTCATGTTCGATTGTGGGACCCAACTATGATCGTTCATAATCGGTATAAAAAATTCATTCTGCAAGTAGCAGAAGAAAGCGGCGTAAAATATCAACCTACGGTCCGAAAAGGCGGGGGAACAGATGCAAAATTCATTCATCTTGCAAATATTGGAATCCCCTCAATCGTGCTTGGCGTTCCTGTGCGTTATGCACATAGTCATCGTAGCATTATTTCTTTGGATGATTACGATGATCTGCAGGAACTTCTTAAAGTGATTATTACAAAATTAGATCAGAAAAAATTTGAAGAAATAGTTAGTGTCTATTCGTAAACTACTATTTTATCAATGGCTCCACCAGCTGGTGGATGATTCGACGCAGAAAAACCCCAAGTGGAATACGGTAATACGTTTCTCCGAAATGGCAAACACAGAACGCTTTGGAAAAGCGGAATACAGTAATACGTTTCTCCGAAACGTTGGGCGCGAAACACTTCAGAAAAACCGTTTACGATTCACATCTTGATAAGATCATCAATCATTCGCCCGGTTTTACTTTCTTAAAACATTGACTGAAAA
>JAYEKN010000038.1 GCA_034661015.1 Candidatus Cloacimonadota bacterium | reverse complement strand
TTACAATATTTTTAAGCTGTGGATGGAATAGATAACTTACGTAACCTGCTGATTTTGTAATAAATAATCACTCATTTTATCAATTCAATTACCTTTAAAAAACGTTACAATATTTGGATCTTATCATCAGCGTGCGGTAAAAAATATTTGTTATTAACCCTGACATAGGAGAAGTGTGCCATGACCAAACGATTTTCGTCACATGAATTATTTGAATTGAGAAATACCATACCTGTGGAGATGTTGATTAAAGACGTTCTTCATATGCCTTCAAAAATCAGTGAGGGCTATTTTCGATTTTTGTGTCCCATTTGCAATGAATTCCAAACAGCAACAAACCCGGCCACCAACCTTGCCCGGTGTTTTCGATGTGAAAGGAATTTCAACACCATTGATCTTGTCATAAGTGTCCAGGGCATTGGGTTTACAGCAAGTGTACAGTTTTTGAAACGTCTACTTGGCAAAATTCCCAATCAGAATAAAGATGCCGGGCAGTCATTAAATCAACTTACAGCCGGTATCGGCCACGCCATGCCATAAAGGATTATGATAATGAAAAATGATCGATTAATTCACCTGGAAAATCTCATCGCCAATAATCAGAGGCATTTTCATGCAACTGGAAAAGCACTGAAAGAGATAAAAGACAACCGGTTGTACAAACAGATTTTTTTTAAAACCTTTGAAGCTTACGCAAAAGACCGATGGGATATGGGTAAATCCCAGGTCTATCGCCTGATTGATGCTTACCAGGTTTTTAACAATTTGTCCCCGATTGGGGGAAGATCTTCCCGCAAATGAATTCTATATACGTCCATTGACCTCATTCTCTCCCCTTGACGAATCTAATGGGGTCGGGCCGCACTAAGTATTGACGAATCTAATGGGGTCGGGCCGCACTAAGTATCTGAAATATAAGCAGATACCTTCTAAAAAAGGGCTTAAAACAGGCTTAGAGTGCCAATTTTGACCCCAAAATTAGCGGTTTAAGAGAAAAGAGAGGAAAAAGCACCAAATCAAAAATCAATCCTTGACATTGCTATATTAAATATTTATAATTTGGATTATGAAAATACAAATATTAAATATACTTATTTTGTTCCAGCTTTTTTGTCCTGGTGTTTTATTAGCTTTGG